>JBBQKT010000090.1:0-11089 GCA_038327205.1 Burkholderiales bacterium
CGCTGGCGCCGGATAAAGGGCCGCAGATCAACCTCGGGCAACACGCCCTGGGCGATCAGCCAGCCGTTCGCCTCGTGATAGGCCTCGCCCAGCAGCAGGGCGAACTCTTCGTGCAGATCAATTTGCAGCAAATGCCAGACTGAAGCATCGAGGCGGCTGCGCATCCAGGCGTCTTGCACCACCCGGGCCACGACTGGGGCGCGGAGCAAATCGAGTGGCGCCAGATCATCCTGCTGCTCAAGCATTTGCATGCGGTTGCGCAGGTCAGAAAACTCCCAGGTCGCCCGGTCCATCATGGCCAAAGCGAGACGCGAACTGATGATCTCGCGCTCGATGGTGTCGTCGTCCACCAGGCTCATCTTGCCGGACGCGCCGTCTTTGCTGCCCTCGCCGGGTCGGCTGGGCTCGGCCAGGCCGTTTGCCGCTGCATGCCGCAGTGCGCTGGTCAGTCCGGTGAGCCAGCGAGCGCCGTGCTGGCCCCAGGTGTGCACGCCGTCGCGGCGGGCCACCATCACGGCGTATTCGGCCGGCAGCAGCAGCAGGTTGTTGGCGCTTTGATTGAGCACCTGTCCGACGCCGTTCAAACCGCGCAACAAGGCATCAAGATAGATGCGCCGCGCCTGTGTGGCCAGCGCCTTGTTGCGGGCGGCTGAAGTCATGAATGCAGAGTGTGGGCGGGAGGATGCAAAGTGAAATTGACTCTACACCACGGCTCCGGCGTTCGGATCGTCGGGGTCTTCCTTGTTCATAGGGACTTTGATCAAGTCTTCGCGCTTGACACCCAGCCACATTGCAATCGCTGCGGCCACGAAGACGGAAGAATAGATGCCGAACAAGATGCCGATGGTCAGCGCCACTGCGAAGTAATGCAGGGTCGGGCCGCCGAAGACCAGCATCGACAGCACGACCAGTTCCGTGCTGCCGTGGGTGATCATGGTCCGGCTGATGGTGCTGGTGATGGCGTGATCGATCACCTCGTGGGTGTTCAGCTTGCGGTACTTTCGGAAGCTCTCACGCACCCGGTCGAAAATCACCACCGATTCGTTCACCGAATAGCCCAGCACCGCCAGCACCGCCGCCAGCACCGAGAGCGAAAACTCCCACTGGAAGAAGGCGAAGAAGCCCAGGATGATGACGACGTCGTGCAGGTTGGCAATGATGCCGGCCACCGCAAACTTCCACTCGAAGCGAATGGCGAGGTAGATCATGATGCCGATCACCGTGGCCAACAGCGCCTTGGCCGCATCCCAAGCCAGCTCATCGCCGACCGCCGGGCCGACCACCTCGCTGCGCGACAGTTTGATTGGCTCAGCCCCGGCCGCCGTGTTGCAAACCTGCTTGCTGACGGCCTCACCTTGCGGCGTGACACTCTGGGTTTGCGTGATCTGGCCATCATTGGATTTGCACAGCTCGGCAAACACGCGGTCGACCAATTCGGTCTGCTTGATGTCGGCGCGCAAGGGCAGGCGGATCATCACGTCGCGCGTGCTGCCGAAGTTTTGCACTTGCACTTCGCCAAAGCCCATCTTCTCGATGACTTGACGGGTCTTTTCAATCTCGGCCGCCTGCGGATAGGCGACCTCGATCACCGTGCCACCGGTGAATTCGATCGAAAAATGCAGGCCGCGCGTCGCCAGGAAGAACACGGCGGCGGCAAAGGTGATGAAGGACACGACGTTCAAGATCAACGCGTGTTTCATGAACGGGAGATCCCGTCGGATGCGGAACAGTTCCATCGTCTTCTTTCTCAGGCCTTGAGCGAGGGCTCAGCCGGTTCAGCCGTGTCGGGCGTTGGTTTCCAGACCTGACCAATCGACAGGGACTTGAGCTTTTTCTGGCGGCCATACCAAAGATTGGCCAGAGCGCGTGAGAACACGATCGACGAGAACATGGAGGTCAGGATGCCCAGGCAGTGGACAACGGCAAAACCCTTCACCGGGCCGGAGCCGAAGGCCAGCAGCGAAACACCGGCGACCAGGGTGGTGACGTTTGAATCCAGGATGGTCGCGAAGGCGCGCTCATAGCCCAGGTTGATGGCGGCCTGCGGTGACGCCCCGCCACGCAACTCTTCTCGGATGCGCTCGTTGATGAGCACGTTCGCGTCGATGGCCATGCCCAGCACCAGCGCAATAGCGGCAATACCCGGCAGGCTCAGCGTGGCCTGCAGCATCGACAACATCGCCACCAGCAGCAGCAGGTTGAAGCCCAGGGCCAGCGCCGAGAACACGCCGAACAACATGTAATAGATGCACATGAAGACGGCCACGGCGGCAAAGCCCCAGGTCACGCTGGCAATGCCTTTTTCGATGTTTTCACGGCCAAGGCTCGGGCCCACCGTCTTCTCTTCGATGATTTCCATCGAGGCGGCGAGCGAACCGGCGCGCAGCAGCAAGGCGGTGTCGGCAGCTTCCTGGGTGGTCATGGCACCGGAAATCTTGACCCGGCCGCCGCTGATTTCGCTGCGGATCACCGGCGCGGTGACGACCTCGCCCTTGAGCACGCCGTTGACCTTCTCAAACAAGATGATGGCCATGCGCTTGTTGATGTTCTCGCGCGTCAGGTCCTTCATGATGCGCGAGCCCTTGGCGTCCAGACTCAGGTCCACCGAGGGCTGGTGGTTTTCGTCAAAGCCGGGCTGCGCATCGTTGAGGTTTTCGCCCGTCATGACGACCGAGCGCTTGACGATGATCGGGCCGAAACCGCGGTCGACAAAACGCTCGGTGCCGAAGGGCACGGGGCCCGATCCGGCCAGCGCGGCCTGTGCCTCGGCGCTGTCGTCCACCATGCGGAGTTCAAGCGTGGCGGTGCGGCCGATGATGTCCTTGGCCTTGGCGGTGTCTTGCACACCGGGCAACTGCACGACCACGCGGTCCAGGCCCTGTTGCTGGATCACCGGCTCGGCCACGCCGAGTTCATTGACCCGGTTGTGCAGGGTGGTGATGTTCTGCTTCAGCGCGGCTTCTTGCACCGCCACGGCGGCCTTGGGCTTGAGCGCACCGCTGAGATTGAAACCCCCGCCACCGTCGTCGGAGGGCGTCCACTGCACATCACCCAACTGGGCATTGAGCAGGGCCACCGCTGCCGTACGGGCTTCAGCCTCGCGGAAAGCGATGTTGACGTTGTTGCCATCACGGCTGATGCCGGCGTGGCGGATGTTCTTGTCGCGCAGCATCGTGCGCACGTCGCCGGTCAAGGACTCGGCCTTCTTGGTGAGGGCCGACTTCATATCGACCTGCATCAGGAAGTAGACGCCACCGCGCAGGTCCAGACCCAAATACATCGGGTTGGCATGCAGGGCCGACAGCCAGCGCGGCGAGCGCGACAGCAGGTTCAGCGCCACCACATAGGCCTTGTCGCCACCGTCGGGGTTGAGCGCCGCCGTGATCGCGTCCTTGGCCTTGATCTGGGTGTCGGTGTCGCTGAAACGGGCCTTGATCGAGTTGCCGTCGAGCTGCACGAAGTCGGGCGTGATCTGCGCCTTCTTGAGCGCGTCTTCAATGCGGGCCGTGAGCGCGCTGTCGACTTTGACGGTGACTTTGGCGCTCGACACCTGCACGGCCGGTGCCTCGCCGAACAGGTTCGGCAAGGTGTAGACGGTGCCGATGAGCAAGGCGATCACGAGGATCGCGTACTTCCACAGCGGGTAACGGTTCATGATGAAGGCTTCCTCTCAACCCTGACTGGGCGAGACTGCTGCCGCCGCTGGCGGGCAGGGCGGCAGCGGTGTTGTCTTACTTGACGGTGCCCTTGGGCAGAACTTGCACGACGGCCGAGCGCTGCACTTGCAGCTCGACGCCCGAAGCGACTTCCAAGGTCATATAGCTTTCGCCGATCTTGGTGATCTTGCCCAGCAGGCCGCCAGCGGTGATGACTTCGTCGCCCTTGCCGACCGAATCAATCATCGCCTTGAGCTCTTTGGCGCGCTTTTGTTGCGGGCGGATCAGCACGAAATACATGACGGCGAAGAGGCCGACCATGATGATCATTTGGGTGTACTGGCCAAAATCTCCGGCAGCAGCAGGAGTGGCAGCGGCGGTCTGGGCAAAAGCACTTGAAATAAACACGGAGGATCCCTTTGGGTGAGTGCGCCGGTGTGAGCAAATTTCTTAGCGCGTCCGGGCGAATGAACCACAGATTGTAGACGGTGGGCATTGACCGGCCATCGACGCTCGCCGATGCTGCGGCGATGCACCGACTCCTTCTGCTCTGCCTGCTTTGCCTGGCTCACACACTCTGCGCCGCCGCCACCCTGCCGGATGTTTTGCGAATAGGCTCCAAACGCTTCACCGAGAGCTACATCCTGGCCGAAGTGCTGGCGCAAACCGCTGCCCCGCACGCCGCCACCGAGGTCAAAGCAGGCCTGGGCAACACCGCCATCGTCTATGCCGCACTGCGGGCCGGCAGCATCGACCTCTATCCCGAGTACGCCGGCACCATCGATCAGGAAATCCTGAAGAACGACAAGCCTTCGCCCTCGCTGGCCGCGATGCGGGCGCAATTGCTGCCACTGGGCCTGGGCGTGGATATCCCCCTGGGCTTCAACGATGGCTATGCGTTGGCGATGCGGGCCGATGTGGCAGGCAAGCTGGGTATCACCCGCTTGTCCGACCTTGCCAATCACCCCGCACTGCGCTTGGGCCTGAGCAATGAATTCATCGGCCGGGCAGATGGCTGGCAGGGCCTTGCCAAGCGCTACGGCCTGTCGCAAAAGCCCACCGGGCTTGACCACGGCCTGGCCTATGACGCGGTGGTGAAATCGCAGGTCGATGTGATCGACATTTACACGACCGACGCCAAGATCGATCACCTGGGCTTGAAGGTGCTGGCGGATGACGGCGCTTACTTCCCCCGCTACGACGCCGTGGTGCTGTATCGGCTCGACGTGCCGCAGCGCTTCCCGGCCGCGTGGACGGCGCTGCAGGGGCGGGCGGGCCGCATCGACGAGGCCGCCATGATCGCCATGAATGCGCGGGCCGAGTTGCAAAGCACGGCCTTCGACGTGATTGCGCGTGATCATTTGCAGGGCACATCTAAGGCGGGCGAACAGCGCGGCTTTTGGGCCAAGTTGTTCGGCCCGGATCTGGCGCGACTGGCCTGGCAACACCTGACCCTGGTCGCTGCTGCGGTCGCTTTGGCGGTCTTGATCGGTGTGCCGGCGGCCGTGGCGGTTGCGCCGCATCAGCGTGCGCGCGCCGTCGTGCTCGGGGCCACCAGCCTGTTGCAAACAGTGCCGTCACTGGCCCTGTTGGCGGCGCTGATCTCCCTGGTAGACCGCATTGGCACGGTGCCCGCGCTGCTGGCGCTGACGCTTTACGCGCTGCTGCCCATCATGCGCAACACCTGCACCGGTCTGGCCGAAGTGCCTGCCGGGTTGAAGTTGGCCGGGCAGGCATTGGGCATGAGCGCCGCGCAATGCCTGCGGCTGATTGAGTTGCCGCTGGCCCTGCCCACCGTCGTCGCCGGTGTCCGCACGGCCACCAGCATTGCCGTGGGCACGGCGACGATTGCCGCCTTCATCGGCGCCGGTGGCTTTGGCGAACGTATCGTCACTGGCCTGGCGCTGAACGACAAGGAACTGCTCCTCGCCGGCGCCCTGCCCTCGGCCGCGCTGGCCCTGGGCTTCGAGGCACTGTTCGGCCTGCTAGCGCGGTGGATGCGCCGTTGATTTAAGAAGGCAACACCATCTTGTTGTCCACGCTCAGCACGTCTTTGACGGTAATGGCCGAGCGCGTGGCGCGCTCCTTCAAGCCCGCATCGGGTGCCTTGCCGCTCAAGACCACCAGGCCTTCGCGGGTTTCGACCTGGATATGCAGCGCGTTCAACGGTGGATCGCTGGCGAACTGCGCCTTGATCTCGGCGGTGATGGTCGCATCAAGGGCCGCTTCGCGAGACTTGGCTTCGAGTTGCTTCGCGCTGAGCGGCGGGGTGACGACCGCAGCCACATTGTTGATGGCCGCCTCGGCCGGGTCGCCCGCGCCGAGTTCGTGCTGGCCGCAGGCCATCAACATCACGGTGGCGGCGGCTGTCGCCAGCAAGGCGGCAGTGCGCGATCGGGTCGGGGTTTGCTGAATTCTTGTCATGGTCATTGCCTTTCAGGGGGTGAAGGGGCAAGTCGGGGTTGCCGCAGGATGCGTTCAACCGATGACACAAAGATTAGGGCGCAAGCCAAAAGCTGCCTATCGGCGCAGGGCGGGCCTCGTTGTCGGACGATGCTGACCGAGTTGCAACATCCGCTTACCTGGTGCCACCGCCGCAACAACCAACAGCCGTGGCGCTTGGCTAGCTTGCGTCGGGCGCCAGGCTGCCGATGGCGGGCGAGTCCAGCCAGGTCAGCAAGACGCCATAGAGCAGATTGACGTTCAGCGGCTTGGCAATGAAATCATTCATGCCCGCTGCGCTGCAGGCCGAACGGTCGTCATCGAAGGCATTGGCGGTCAGGGCCAAGATGGGAATGCTGGCCCAGCCGCGCAACGCACGGATTGCACGGGTCGCGCTCAAACCGTCCATCTGCGGCATCTGCATGTCCATCAACACCAGGGCGTAAGAAGCGTCGGCTTGCGCCCGCTGCAGCGCCTCGCGGCCATCGACAGCGGTGTCCACCTCCAGACCCACGCCGTGCAGCATGGCGAGGGCCACTTCGCGGCTGACTTCGTTGTCCTCCACCAGCAGGATGCGCGCACCGCGATGGCGCTCGCGCAGCAGGGCCTCGGCCCTCATCACCTTGGCCATCGAAGCGGCCGCCACCGCGCCGTGGCCGCGCTCCAGGCGGGCGGTAAACCAAAAAATGCTGCCAATTCCTGGCGTGCTGCTGGCGCCAACCTCGCCGCCCATCAGCTGGGCCAGACGCTGGGCGATGGCCAAGCCCAGGCCGGTGCCGCCGTACTCGCGGGTGGTGGAGCTGTCGGCCTGCTCGAAGGGCAGGAAGAGGCGGTTGATCTGGTCCGGCGCGATGCCCACACCGCTGTCCTCGACCGAAAAGCGCACCAGCAACTCGCCTGTCGCAGTGTCCTCGTGCATCAACTTGGCACGGATCTCGATGCTGCCCTGGGCAGTGAACTTGACCGCATTGCCGGCAAAGTTGAGCAAGGCCTGACGCAGCCTTGTCGGGTCACCACGCAACCAAAGCGGCACGGCATTGCTGTCCAGCCTGACCGTCAGGCCCTTGGCGCGCGCCGCCTCGGCAATGATGGAAAGGACGTTGTCGAGCACGGCCGAGAGATGAAAGTTGGTGCTCTCGATCAGCACCCGGCCGGCCTCGATTTTGGACAGGTCAAGGATGTCGTTGATGATGGCCAACAGGTGCTGGCTGGCGGTGTCGATCTTGTCCAGCCGCGACGCCTGCTCCGGCGTCACCCCGGCGCGACGCAGCAGAAAGTTGAGACCGACGATGGCATTCATCGGCGTGCGGATTTCGTGGCTCATATTGGCCAGGAAGGCGCTCTTGGCCTGATTGGCGTCCTCGGCCTGCCGGCGCGCCTGCGCCAGCTCCACCGTGCGTGCGGCGACCAGTTCTTCCAGATTTTGGCGATGGTGCTTCAACTCTGCATCGACCCGGCAACGCTCGGTGACGTCGCTGGCCAGCACCAGTTTGGCAGGGCGCCCGGCATGCATCACCGGGTGGCTGGCGATTTCGACATCCATCTCGCGCCCGTCCTTGCGGCGATGCCGCCACACGCCAGCAGTGTTCAGCCCTACCCGATCCCGGCCCAGCTCCTTGTCGAGTCTGCGTTGCTCTTCGGCGGGTCGGATGTCGCGGATCGTCATGCTCAAAAACTCGTCCCGGCTGTATCCGTACTGGATCACTGCCGCATCGTTGACCGCCAGAAAGGCCAACGATTGGAGGTCGAACACCCACATCGGCTGCGGGTTGCTGTCGAACAGTTCGCGGTAGCGCGCCTCGCTGTCGTCAGCCTCGGCCGCCGCCACCGTCAGGCGCTGAGCCATCTGCTGCGCCTGGCTGCTCAAGGCCAGGCTGCGCTGCCAGGACCGCATCAGCACCGCACAAAGCGCCACCACAAGGGCCGAGGCCAGGCCCCAGATCGACAGGGCCAGGATTGCCTGTCGCTGCCAGGGTGCCAGCAGCAGTTCGACTGGCTGGCCAACCAGCACCGCAAACTCCGGCTGGGCCGGCAGCGACCGGTAAGCAAAGCTGCGCAGTTGACCATCAATGACGCTGTGCTTTTGATATTGACCAAGCGGGGCGCGAGGCCACTCGCGCAGCAATTGCAGTTCGGTCAGCTTTTGTCCCATCGCGGCATCGACCAACGGGCTGCGCATCATCATGGTGCCGTCGCGCCGGACCAAAGCGATGGTGCTGCCGCTACCGAGATCGATCGTGCGCCAGAGCTTGTCGATGTAAAGCGGGTCCACGGCGGCCACGACGACACCGGCAAAGCGGCCATCAATGCTGGTCAGCGGCCGCACCGCCATGATCAACCAGCTGTTGTCGGTGACGCTGCGCACCGGTGCGCCGAGGTAGAACTGCGTTTGCGGTTGACTGAGGTAGATCTGAAAATAAGCGCGGCCGGACAGGTTGACGCCAATATTGCCGATGTTGGAGTCGTAGGCGATACGACCCGTGGGGTCCAACACCCACATGGCGCGCACGAAAGGCAGTTCCTTGATTTGCTCGCGCAGCAGCTGGCGGGCCGATTGCTCATTCAAGCCGCTCCCCGCCTGCGCCAGACTGCTTGCCGCCATTTGCAAACGCAAGTCGACGGTCTGCAAGGTGCGCGAAGTCTGTTCTTCGATGACCAGGGCAAAGGACTCGATCAGACGTTCGCCGGATTGCAGGGCCTGCTGGCGCAGATATGCCAAGGCCAGCGCCACCAGAATGCCTGACAACAGGATCATTCCGGCCGCCAGCAGCATCAATTGGCGGCGTGGGCTGCGCTGCGGGACAGCAGGCAAGGCGGGCAAAGCAGGAGAGATCGTTGTTATCGTCATGCGCTCACCAAGGCTGCGTTCGCGAAATGCGATGCTGCTGAAAGCGCAACGCCGATTAGCTCAGTTACATCTGAATTTAACGCAATTCCCCGGCCGCCGTGCCGCTCCTCAGGCGCGTTGTTTTTTTCCCGCGCCGAGGTAGGTTTCGATCACCCGCGGGTCACGCGCCAGATCCGCCGCCGGGCCTTCCAGACCGATCTCGCCGGTCTCCAGCACATAGCCGTAGTCGGCCACCTCCAGCGCCGCGCGGGCGTTCTGCTCGATCAGCAGGATGGACACGCCGGTATCCCGCAGCTTGGCAACGATGCGGAAGATGTCCTTCACCACCAGGGGCGCCAGGCCCAGGCTGGGTTCATCCAGCATCAACACCTTCGGCTGGGCCATCAGCGCACGGCCGACAGCCAGCATCTGGCGCTCGCCGCCCGACAAGGTGCCGGCCAGTTGCTCACGCCGTTCCTTGAGGCGAGGGAACAGCGCAAAAACCTTTTCCAGCCCATCGCGCCAGTCGCGCTGGCCCAGCCGCATCGGCCTAAAGCCGCCCAGGATCAGGTTGTCGGCCACGCTCATGGTGGTGAACAGCTCGCGCTTCTCGGGCACCAGAGCAAGCCCCTTCATCACGCGGTCCTCCAAGCTCAGCGCGGCAATGTCCTCGCCGTCGAACATCACCGATCCGGTGGACGGCAGCACGCCCATCAGCGCATTCAGCGTTGTGCTCTTGCCCGCGCCGTTTGGGCCGATGACGGTGACGACGGCCCCCTGCGGCAGGCGCAGATTCAGGCCACTCAACACCTCGGCGCGGCCGTAACCGGCATGCAGGTTTTTGACCGTCAAAAGATCATTCATGGGTCAGTGCTCCGTGCCAAGGTAGGCGGCGCGCACGATCGGGCTGGCCTGGATTTCGTCCGGTGTGCCCTCGATCAATTTGGTGCCGAACTCCATCACAACGATCCGGTCGGTCAGGCCCATGACGAACTCCATATCGTGCTCAACCAGCAGGATGCTCAGGCCCTCGGCCTTCAGCAGCCGCAACACATCGGCCAGCGCCTGTTTTTCCTTGTGGCGCAGGCCAGCGGCAGGCTCGTCGAGCAGCAGCAGAGCCGGGTCGGTGCACAGCGCGCGGGCGATTTCCATCAAGCGTTGCGGGCCGAGCGCCAGATTGCCCGCCAGCTCGTTCATCTGACCGGCCATGCCGATGCGCTGCAGCTGCTTTTCGGCCTCGGCGAACAACTGCTTTTCTTCAGCGCCGTCCAAGCCCAGCATCGCCTTCGCCGTGCCGCTGGAGGAGCGCAGATAACCGCCCAGCGCAACGTTTTCCAGCACCGTCATTTCGGCCATCATCTTGACGTGCTGAAAGGTGCGTGACATGCCGCGCCGGGCGATCTGCCGCGACGGCAAGCCGCTGACCGGCTGACCGCGAAAAGTCACCGCCCCGCTGGTCAAGGACAGCACGCCGGTGATCAGGTTGAAGGTGGTCGATTTGCCCGCGCCGTTCGGGCCGATCAGGCCGACGATGTCACCGGCACGAATCTCGAAGGACACATCGTTCACCGCCACCAGGCCGCCGAAGGTTTTGCGCAGCTTGTCCACCGCCAGCAGCGGCGCGCCGCGCGGCGGCTTGTCACGCGCCGGCAGGGCTGGCGCATCGGCCCAGTCCCGCGCCCGTGGCGCCGCCGGAAACCAGCGCGCGCAGGCCCCAACGGCATAGGGCCACAGGCCCTTGGGCGCGTACTTGATGATCAGCACCAGCACGATGCCCAGCACGATGATCTCGAAATTGCCATTGCTGCCCAGCAGCGCCGGCAGCAACTCCTTGAGTTCATCCTCGATGACCTTGAACACGCCTGCGCCGATGAAGGCGCCCCAGACGGTCCCGACCCCGCCCACCACCACCATGAACAGGTACTCGATGCCCATGCGCAGGCCGAAGGGGCTTGGATTCACCGTGCGTTGCACATGGGCGAACAGCCAGCCTGAGATCGACGCCAACAGCGCTGCCAGCACGAAGATGATGACCTTGTAGCGAAAGGTCGAGACCCCCATCGCCTCGGCCATCGTGACACCGCCGTTGAGTGCGCGGATGGCGCGGCCGGGGCGCGAATCGAGCAGATTGCGCACGCCCAGCGCAGCCAGCAGCGCGATGCCC
>JBBQKT010000091.1:0-11080 GCA_038327205.1 Burkholderiales bacterium
AATCGCGTCAGTTCCGCCGACTTGTAGCAGGCGATGCCGCCGGACAGGCCCAGCAGGATGTGTTTGCCGCTCAGCTCACTCATCGCGCTTCTTGAACACCAGATCCCACACCCCGTGGCCGAGCTTCAGGCCGCGGTTCTCGAACTTGGTCAGCGGCCGGTAGGCAGGTGTCTCGGCATAGCCCTCGGCCGTGTTCACCAGGCCCGGCTCGGCGTTCAAGACCTCAAGCATCTGCTCGGCATACGGGGCCCAGTCGGTCGCGCAGTGCAGATAGCCGCCTGGCTTGATGTGCTGGATCAGCGCTGCGACGAAGGCGGGCTGAATCAGCCGGCGCTTGTTGTGGCGTTTCTTGTGCCAGGGGTCGGGAAAGAACAGGTGCACACCGGCCAGCGAGGCCGGGGCAATCATCTGCGCGAGCACCTCGACGGCGTCGTGCTGAATGATGCGGATGTTGGTCAGCTGGCGCTCGTCGATCTGCTTGAGCAGAGCGCCGACACCGGGCTCGTGAACTTCGCAGCCGATGAAGTCGGTGTCAGCGAGGGTCTGCGCGATCTTGGCCGTGGCGTCGCCCATGCCGAAGCCGATTTCCAGCACGACGGGGGCCGCGCGGCCGAAAACCTCGGCCGGATTCAGCAACTTCGGCTCGAAGGGCAGGACAAAGCGCGGCCCCAGTTCGGCCAGCGCCTTGATCTGGCCCGAGCCCATGCGACCGGCGCGGACGACGAAGCTCTTGATCGGGCGCGCGGGCAGCGGTGAAGACGGTGGAGGCGGTGGAAAAGGAGAATCGGTCATCAGAATTTCAGTATGCGCTTGAGGTGGCTTCTTGCTGCGCCGTCTGGCCAGACAGCAGCGCCTCAATATCGTTCAGCAGGCCACTGGCGCCAAAGCGAAAGCGACGCGGGTTGCGCGCATCGTCGCTCAGGAGTGCCAGGTAGACGGCCGCGTCAGCCACCGTGCGGATGCCGCCCGAGGCCTTGAACCCGGTGGCCGGCAGCCCGCTGGCCTTGATCTCGGCCAGCATCACACGGGCAGCCTGCGGCGTCGCGGACACCGGCGTCTTGCCGGTGCTGGTCTTGACGAAATCGGCCCCGGCCATCAGGGCCAGCCGGGTCGCCTGGCCAATCAGCGCCGTGGTCTTCAGCTCACCGCTTTCGATGATGACCTTGAGCGTCAGCGGCCGGGTGGCGTGGCGAACTTCAGCCAAAAATTCAGCGCATTCGCTCGACTGGCCCGCCATCAGCGCGCGGTAGGGCAAGACCACATCGATCTCGTCGCCGCCAGCCTCGGCAATCTCGCGCACATCGGCCAGCGTGCGGGCCAGATCGAGCGAACCATCAGGGAAATTCGCGACGGCCGCCACCTTGATATCGGCCGGCAGCAAGGCCCTTGCCTGCGCGACAAAGCGCGGCCAGACGCAGACGGCGGCCACCGGGCCGAACGACGTTTGCGCACGGGCGCAGAGCGCCGCGATATCGGCGGCGGTGTCGGCGTCGTTCAACGAGGTCAGATCCAGGCAGGCCAGCGCCTGCCGGGCGCTGTTGACCAGGTTGGGGGTCAGATCAGCCATGGTGCTGCAACGAGGGAAGTTCGGCCAAGCCTGACACGACGGCTGCCAGGAAACCGGCCGCCCGCTCGCCCGAGAGCGCCGCCTGCTGCATGGTCAGCGCATGGCTCAGGGCCTCGGCGGACAGGCCGGCCGCCATATTGGTCATCAGCGCCAGGCCCATCACCCGCAGGCCGGCATGGCGGGCCAGGATGGTCTCGGGCACGGTGCTCATGCCCACGGCGTCGGCACCCCAGGCGGCAAACATGCGGATCTCGGCCGGGGTTTCGAACTGCGGCCCGAGTGCCCAGACATAGGTACCTTCGCCCAGCACCATATTGCGGGCCTTGGCGACCGATTTGGCATGGCTGCGCAACTCGACGTCATAAGCGGTGTTCATGTCCACAAAGCGCTCGTTGCCAGGCTCGCCGACCAGGGGCGAGCGCTGCGGGGCATTGATGTGGTCGGCAATCAGCATCAGGCTGCCAGGCGCCATGTTCGCGCGCAGCGAGCCCGAGGCATTCGTTTGCAACAGCACCTTGACTCCCCAGCGCTTGAGCGTGCGCAAGGCACCTGCCATGCCGGTGCAATCGCCGCTTTCATAGGTGTGAGCGCGGCCGCGCAGCATCACGACTGCCTGTTGTCCGATGCGGCCAACGACGATCTCGTTGACATGGCCTTCGACCTTGGGCTGCGGGAAGGCGGGCAGCTCGGTGTAGGACAGGTTCCGGGCGTCTTCCACCAGGCTGACCGCACCGGCCCAGCCGGAGCCGAGAACGACGGCGACGGCAGGCGCGGCACCAAACAGCTCAGTGAGCTTTTCGACGCTGGCGGCGATCTTGATATCGAGGGTTTTGTTGTCAATCATTGGGAGACCTTGAGGTGATCGGGGCCGAAGCTGTGCGGCAGGAGTTCATCCAGCGTCCACTGCGCTTTGATGCCGCTGGGGTCGCCGGCAATGATGAGCAGGTCGGGCGTTGCGAATTCACGCAGCTTTTGGCGGCAGCCGCCGCAGGGCGTGACGACGTCTGGGCCGGGGCCGGTGACCAGCACGGCCTTGGCCTGCTGGCCGCCGGCCATCACCATGGCGGCCAGGGCGCTGGCTTCGGCGCACCAGCCTTGCGGATAGGCGGCGTTTTCCATGTTCGCACCGGCATGGATGCGGCCCTGCTCGTCAAGGATGGCGGCGCCAACGGCATAGTGCGAATAGGGCGAGTGAGACTTGCTGCGGGCGGCGAGCGAGGCGGCAAGCAACTCGTCAAGCATGGATTGGGACAACAACATCAACTCTCCTTCAGCGTTCTTTGACGTAGGGGCGGCCAAGGGCCTTGGGTGCCAGAGCATGACCGATGAAGCCGGCCAGCAAGATGACAGTCAACAAATAGGGCAGTGCCTGGATCACCTGCACCGGCACTTCTCCTCCACCAAGTGCGGCTGGCAACACGACGCCCTGCATGCGGATTGCCAGCGCGTCCAGAAAGCCAAACAGCAGGCAGGCGAACATGGTCGGCAGCGGCTTCCACTTGCCAAAAATCATCGCTGCCAGGGCGATGAAGCCGCGGCCGGCCGTCATATTGGGGCTGAAGCTGGCGTTCTGCGCCAGCACCAGATAGCTGCCCGCCAAGCCGCACAGCACACCGTTGATCATCAGTGCGCCGTAGCGCAGCATCGGCACCGACACGCCAGCCGCATCGACCATCGCCGGGTTCTCGCCGACCGCACGCAGGCGCAGGCCGGGCTTGGTGCGCGCCAGGAAGAACCACACGCCGCCGACCAGGGCAAAGGCGAGGTAGACGAGGACGTTGTGGCTCAACAAGCCGTGGCCGATCACCGTGTCGAACCAATGACCGGCGTGCGGCTCGGCGTAAGCGGGAATCAGGCCGGTCAGCCGGACGGACGCATCAACAGGCGGCGTCTGCCCGCCCTGAGCGAACCAGGCGATGCCCAGCACCACGGTCAAACCCGCCGCGACCATATTGATCGCCACACCCGAGATCACCTGGTCACCCCGGTGGGTCACGCAGGCAAAGCCATGCAGCAGCGACAAGGCGCAGGCGACGGCGATAGCCGCCATCAGGCCCAGGCCGGTGGACTGGCTGACGCTGGCAGCGGCGGCGGCAGCAAAGGCGGCGAACAACATCTTGCCTTCGAGGCCAATGTCGACCACGCCGGAACGCTCAGCCACCAGACCGGCCAGCGCGCACAGCAGCAATGGCGTGGTCAGGCGCAGGGTCGACGCCAGCACCGAGCCAATCAGGACTTCATCCATGCTTTGCTGCTCCCCGGAATTTGCCGTAGGCCTTGGCAAACATCGGCACGCTGACCGTGGCCATGGCGCCGGCAAACAAGACGATCAGGCCCTGGGCCGTGACCACCATTTCGCGGCTGAAGCCGGGCAGTTCGAAGGCCACCTCGACCCCGCCCTGGTACAGCACGCCGAACAGCAGAGAGGCCAGGATGATGCCCACCGGATGGTTGCGCCCCATCAGCGAGACGGCAATGCCGGTGAAGCCGGCACCGGCGACGAAATCAAGCGTCAGCTTGCCCTGCACGCCCGAGATCTCGTTCACCGCGATCATGCCCGCCAGCGCGCCTGAGAGGCCCATCGCGATCAGCACCTGGACGCGTGGCTTGATGCCGGCGTAGTGCGCCGCACGCGGCGCGCTGCCAACAGCCCGCACCGCATAGCCCGCACCGCTCTTCCACAGAAACCAGTAGACAAACACGCAGGCCGCCAGCGCCAGGACGAGGCTCAAATTGAGCGGCGATGACGGCAGCTCCACGCCGAATTTGGCCGCCAGCTCATGCAGGGCCGGCATCCTTGCAGAGGCTGCAAATTCAGCGCTCTCCACCGCCATGCTGCCCTTGGGCCGCAGCCAGTTGACCAGCAGATAGACGTTCAGGCTGGCCGCCAGAAAGTTGAACATGATGGTGGTGATGACGATATGGCTGCCGCGCCAGGCTTGCAGATAGGCCGGGATCGCCGCCCACAGCATGCCGAACAGGCCAGCGGCCAGCACGATCAAGGGCAACATCGCCCAGGCCGGCAAGGACGCGCCAAGCCACAGGGCCAGCAGCGCAACACCCAGCCCGCCAAAGGTGGCCTGCCCCTCGCCGCCAATATTGAACAGCCCGCCGTGCGAGGCTACCGCCACCGCAAGGCCGGCAAAGATGAAGGTCGTCGTGTAGTAAAGCGTGTAACCCAGGCCGCGCACGCTGCCCAAGGCACCGGGAATCAGCACGGCCAGGGCTTCGGCCGGGCTTTGCCCGATAGCCAAAATAACCAAGCCGGCCACGGCCAGGGCAATCGCCAGGTTCCACAACGGCAGCAGGCCGACGTCGATCCAACGCGGGAGAACGGTGGCGTGCGCGCTCATGCCGCAACGCCTTCAGCGGCGGCTGCTTTGTCCGATGCCATCAACAATCCCAAGGTTTTTTCATCGCATTCATCGATGCTCAAAGTGCCGGTGATCCGGCCGCCATTCATCACCACGACGCGATCCGCCAGCGCCAGGATTTCATCCAACTCGCTGCTGACCAGCAGCACCGCACAACCGGCATCGCGCAGCGCGCGCAGCTGGTTGTGGATGAACTCGATCGCGCCGATATCAACGCCGCGCGTCGGCTGGCCGACCAGCAGCACGGTCGGTTGCTGACCGATCTCACGCGCCAAAATCAGTTTTTGCTGGTTGCCCCCGGAGAACTTGGACGAACCCAGGTTCACATCGCGTGGGCGCACGTCAAAGCGCTCTTGCATCACCTGCGTTGCCACCCGCATCGCGGCCTGCTTCATGCTGGGGCCGCTGCGGTACTGCGGCAGGTGTTGGTAGCCCAGCACCGCCGTTTCCCAGGCCGGAAAGCTCATCACCATGCCGCAGGCGTGGCGGTCTTCGGGCACATGGGCGAGCTTGAGGCTGCGGGCCCGGCTGGGGGTCAGCCAGGCGGCGGCCGTGAAGCTTGATTCACCCAGCTGCAGCGTCCCCGAAGTCGGAGCCAGCATGCCGGACAGCACATCAAGCAGCTCGCTCTGTCCATTGCCCGAAACACCGGCCACGCCGACGATCTCGCCCGCGCGCAGTTGCAGGCTGAGGTTCGACAAGGTGGGCACGCCGTCGCCGAATTGCAGACTCAGGCCGGTGGCGGACAGGCGCAGCGCCGGGTCGGCTGTAGGTGCTGCCGTGCTGGTGCGCCCGAGGTTCACCTTGCGGCCGACCATCGCTTGGGCCAAATCTTCGGGGCTGGTATCGGCAATCAAGGTTGTTTGAACGACTTGACCCGCGCGCATCACCGTGACCGCATCGCACAAGGACATCACTTCCTTCAGCTTGTGGGTGATCAGGATGATGGTCGTGCCCAGCGCGCGCAGGCGGCGCAGGGTCTCGAACAGTTGCAGGGTTTCCTGTGGGGTCAGGACGGCGGTGGGTTCGTCGAGGATCAGGATCTTGGCGCCGCGGTACAGCGCCTTCAGGATCTCCAGCCGCTGCAACTCGCCCACCGGCAGATCGCCTGCCAGAGCGTCGAGGCTGACATGCAGGCCGGTGCTTTGCATCAGCACTTCGAGCTTGCTGCGAACTTGGCGAGACGCCGACTTCAGGAAGAACCCCGGTTCCGCGCCCAGCATCACGTTGTCCAGGCAAGTCAAGGTGTCCACCAGCATGAAATGCTGATGAACCATGCCGATGCCCAGCGCTATCGCCTGGTGTGAATTGGCGATCGTGACCTTGCTGCCGCCCACCTCGATATGGCCAGCATCGGCTTGGTAATAGCCATAGAGAATGGCCATCAAGGTGCTCTTGCCCGCGCCGTTTTCACCGACCAGGCCGTGCACCGTGCCGGGCGCGACGGCGAGGCTCACCGCCTTGTTCGCCTGCACCGCGCCAAAGCGCTTGGAGATGTCACACAGGCGAACCGCAGCGCCTCGAACCGCTTCTTTCATGGGGGGCTGTCGCTCAGAACTTACAGGCGTTGTCCGCCATGTAATCGACCACCTTGATCTTGCCGCTGATGATGTCGGCCTTGATCGCCTCAATCTTGGCCTTGACCGCCGGTGTCACCAGCCGGGCGTTGTTGGCATCCATCGCGTAATCGACGCCGCCTTCTTTCAGGCCCAGCACCTGGATACCGGGCTTCCAGCTTTTTAGCGCGTTGTATACAGCCACGTCCACATGCTTGACCATCGAGGTCAACATCGTGCCGGGCTGCACGCCGTTCTGGTTGCTGTCGACGCCGATGGCCAGCTTGCCGGCGTCTTTGGCGGCCTGGTAAACACCGGTGCCGGTGCTGCCGGCGGCGGCGAAGACGACGTCCGAGCCCTTGGCGAATTGCGCCTTGGCCAGCTCGCCACCGCGCGTCGGGTCATTCCAGGCGGTGGAGGTGGTGCCGGTCATGTTCGAGAACACCTCGGCCTTGGCATTGGTTGCCTTGGCGCCCTGCTCATAGCCGCACTGGAATTTGCGGATCAGCGGAATGTCCATGCCGCCGACAAAACCGACCTTGCCGGTCTTGCTGGCCAGCACCGCCATTGCGCCGACCAAATAGCTGCCTTCCTGCTCCTTGAACAGCAGCGACTGCACATTGGGCGCATCAACGACGGCATCAATGATGGCGAACTGGGTCTTGGGGAATTCTTTGGCCACCTGGGCCAGGGCCGACGCCTGGGCGAAGCCAATGCTGATGATGGGGCTGGCACCCCGCTCGGCCATGCGGCGGATGGCCTGTACCCGCTGGGTGTCGTTGCTGATCTCGAATTCGAGGTAAGGCTTGCCGCCCTCCTTCTTCCACTTCTCGGCCCCGTCATAGGCCGACTGGTTGAACGATTTGTCGAACTTGCCGCCCATGTCGAAGATCACGGCGGGCTTGGCCTGGGCCAGGGTGGCCCCTGCAGCGGCGGTCAGGGCAAGCGTCACGGCGGCACGGGCAAGCGATGAGAGAGCAAGTTTCATGACGGAGGGTTCGTTCACTGTGAAAGCCATGGGAAATGACGGGAGTGCGGCACCGAAGTGATCGCACCGAAGCGCTGTCAGCCGGGCTGAGTGCCCGGGCCAACCCGCAGATTGACGCATTGTAGGAAAACTCCGCAGCTGCTCGCCGAGGGTTAATGTGGAATGCAAAAAACTAACGCTAAACGTTTGCGCGTGTGCAAAAGAAGGTAAAGCACGCAACTCAGAAGATGCCAGCAAGCCGCGTGCCAAGCAGGGCCAAACATCCGCCCTACAATACGAATCATTCTCGATTACATGCCAAGCTCATGCCCGCATCGCCGACTGTTCTCTTGCCCGCCAATCTTGCCGAAGCGGCTATCGGCGCGCGTTGGCAGGTCGCCCATGTGCAGGCACCGACGGCCGCTCCCGAGTGGGCGGGCTGGCTGGCAGAAATTGGTTTTCTGCCGGGCGAGCTGGTCAGCGTGATGGCCCGTGGCCTGCCGGGGTCCGACCCGCTGGTGGTCCGCATCGGCCAATCGACCTTTGCGCTGCGCCGCGCCGAAGCAGCCTGCGTCACGGTCGAAGCGCCTCATGGTTGAGTCGGTCATCCACGTTCATCGCGGCGGGCCGTTGCTGGCCCTGGTCGGCAACCCGAACTGCGGCAAGACCGCCCTCTTCAACCGCCTGACCGGCAGCCATCAAAAGGTTGCCAATTACGCCGGGGTGACCGTCGAACGCAAGGAAGGCCGGCTCAAGACCGCGGCCGGCAAGACCCTGCGCCTGCTTGATCTGCCCGGCACTTACAGCCTGCACCCGCGCAGCCCGGACGAGCGCGTCACCTGCGATGTGCTGGCAGGCCGGGCACGCGGTGAAAAACGGCCCGATCTGGTCGTCTGCGTGATCGACGCGACCAATTTGCGCCGTAACCTTCGTTTGGTATTGGCCGTCAAACGCCTCGGCCTGCCCTGCGTGGTGGCGCTGAACATGGCTGACCTGGCGGCACGGCGCGGCCTGGTGATCGATGCCGCTGCCCTGTCGGCGGCGCTTGGCGTGCCGGTGGTGCGCACGGTGGCAACCAAGGGCGACGGCATCGATGAGTTGAAGGCCTTGTTCGACCAGCGCGAGGTCTGGCAATTCAGCGGCGATGTCGTTCATGCCGTCATCGACCCCAACAGCGCCAGCCAGGAAGCCGACCACACAACCGTCCGCACGATCCTGCAAGGGCTGGGCCTTGACGATCAGGTGCCCCATCTGCCCAGCGACCGGGTCGACCGCGTGCTGCTGCACCCGGTGGCCGGGCCGCTGATCCTGACTTTGATCCTGTTCTTGCTGTTCCAGGCGGTGTTCACCTGGGCCGAGGCGCCAAAAGACCTGATGGAAGCCGGCATGACCTGGGTGGGCGCGCAGGTGTCGGCCCTGTTGCCGGAGGGCTGGACGCGCAGCCTGATCGTGGACGGCGTGATCGCCGGCGCCGGCAGCGTGCTGGCCTTTTTGCCGCAGATCCTGATCCTGTTTTTCTTTATTCTGATCCTGGAAGAATCCGGCTATCTGCCCCGCGCCGCCTTCCTGCTCGACCGGCTGATGGGCAGTGTGGGACTGTCGGGCCGCAGCTTCATCCCGCTGTTGTCCAGCTTTGCCTGCGCCATTCCGGGCATCATGGCGACCCGCTCGATTGCCAACCCGCGCGACCGGCTGGTGACCATCATGATCGCCCCGCTGATGACCTGCTCGGCCCGGCTGCCGGTTTATGCGCTCTTGATTGGTGCCTTCATCCCGGTACGGCGCGTCTGGGGCGGCCTGCAGCTGCAGGGCGTGGTGCTGTTTTTGCTGTATCTGGCCGGCATCGTTGGCGCCCTGGCCGTGGCCTGGGTGCTCAAGCGCTTCACGGCCGGCAAGCAGGTGCGGCCGCTGATGATGGAGTTGCCCACCTACCACTGGCCGAATCCGCGCAGCGTGGCCATTGGTCTGTGGCAACGTGCCGATATCTTCATCAAACGGGTCGGCGGCATTATTTTGGTGCTGACGGTGGCGCTGTGGGTTCTGGCCAGCTTCCCCGGCCCGCCGCCTGGCTGGACACCGGCCATGGGCCAGCCGATCGAGTATTCCATCGCCGGCATGTTGGGCCGTGCGCTGGCCCATGTGTTCGAGCCAATCGGCTTCAACTGGCAGATCAGCCTAGCCCTGGTGCCCGGCCTCGCGGCCCGCGAAGTGGCGATCAGCGCGCTTGGCACGGTCTATGCCTTGTCCAGCACCAGCACCGACGCCGCACAGGCACTGACCCCCTTGATCGCCGCCAGTTGGAGCCTGCCCACCGCCTTGTCCCTGCTGGCTTGGTATGTGTTCGCACCGCAGTGCCTGGCCACGCTGGCCGCGGTGAAACGCGAAACCGGCGGCTACAAGATGGCCGTCATCATGGCGGCTTATCTGTTCGGGCTGGCTTATGCGGCGTCGTGGGTGACGTTCAGGCTCAGTACCTGGCTTTTGGCGTGACCGGACGCCACAGCCACAGCAGCACAAAACCCACCGCCAGCACGGCCACACCCACGACGGCGCCGGCCCGCACGTACACCACGCTCGACCAGAGCACATAGGCGCTGCAGGCCGCAAACAGCAGCGGCAGCCACGGGTACAGCGGCACCTTGAACGGCCGCACCGCGTCGGGCTCGCGCCGCCGCAGCACGATGACAGCCAGCGCGCTCAAGGTCATGAAAAACCAATAAACCGGCGAGAGGTAATCCACCATCGTGGCAAAGCCGCCGCGGGTGAGCGTGCCAAAGCCCACCAGCAGCAGTGCGACCAGGCTGGTGGCCAGCACGGCAGCGGTGGGTGTGCCGCGCCGGGCATTCCACTGCGCCAGGCGAAACTCCGCCGCGACATCGCGGGCCGCTGCGTAGGTGGTGCGCGGCCCGGCGATCAAGATCGCGTTCATCACCGACAGCGCCGTCAGCGTCACCACGCCCACCATCACCAACTCGCCCGGCCGGCCGAAACAAGCCCGCATCAAGGCGGCCGCCGGTGCGGCGCTTTGGGCCAGACCGTCCAGCCCTAAAACGCGCACATAAGCCCAGTTGGCCAGCAGATAAAGCATCATCACCAGCGCCAGACCGATGACCAGCGCCCGTTTGATACCGCGCTGAGGGTCCTTCATTTCAGCCGACAGCGTGGCCGCATCGCTCCAGCCGCCATAGGCCAAAAACACGAACACCATGGCCATGCCCCAATCGTTGCGGGCCGGGTCTGCGACCGCCATCGGTGTCATCGGCGGAAGGCCTGCCAGCACCTGCGCACCCGCCCCAAGGCCCAACAGCACCAAGCCGGCCAGCACGACCGTCGTCAGCCCCAGCTGCGTGCCCAAGCCCACATGAACCCCCATCAGGTTGAGCGCTGTCAGCAATGCGATCAACCCCGCTGCCAGCACCGCGTTCGCATACGGCCCCAGCCAGGGCGACAGATCGACCACCTGGGCCAGATAGTCACCAAACACAAAGGCCAGCAAGGCCATCGACCCCGTGTGAATGACGGCAAAACGTGACCAGGCGAACAAAAAGCCGAGCCGATGGCCATAGGCCCGGCGCAGAAAGTGATAGTCACCACCGGCATCGGGAAATGCCGCTGC
>JBBQKT010000092.1:0-11044 GCA_038327205.1 Burkholderiales bacterium
TTGATGGGGCAGCCCCACAACATAGTCCGCCACCCGGACATGCCTGCGGAGGCCTACCGCGACATGTGGGACACCATCAAGAGCGGCAAGCCCTGGTCCGCGCCGGTCAAAAACCGCCGCAAGAACGGCGACCATTACTGGGTAATGGCCAACGTCACCCCCCTGCTGGGCGACCGGGCCGAGGTCATCAGCTATATGTCGGTGCGCACCCAGCTGAGCCGGGAAGCCACGGCAGCGGCCGAGCAGCTTTACCAGCAGATGCGCGAACAGGCCAAGTCACAGCAGATGACCTTGGTGCTGCGGCAGGGCCAGCTTGTCAATGATTCCGCGACCGGCCGGCTGCGCAGCCGCCTTCAACTGGGCATGAAGGGCCGCATGACCCTGGCCGCAGCCCTGACCGGGGCAGCGGGCTATGCGCTGGGCCTGCTCGCCACCGGCGGCCTCGGTGGGCTGGCCGGTTGGGGTCTGCTCTGGTTGCTGCTGTGGGCCGCTGTCTGCGGACTCGCTGTTGGCGGCTATCTGCGCGCCATTGCCGTGGCCCCGATCGAAAACCTGGTCAGCTACGCCAACCGCATCGCGGCGGGTGACCTGACGCAGACGCTGAAGACCGAGCGCACCGACGAGATCGGCCTGGTCATGCGGGCGCTGTCGCAGCTCAATGTCAATTTGATGTCCATCGTGCGCGATGCCCGCGCCGGTGCGACCCAGGTGCACGAAGGCACACGGGCGATCTCGGCCGGCAACCTCGACCTGTCGGCCCGCACCGAATCCCAGGCCAGCAGCCTGGAGGAAACAGCGGCGTCGATGGAACAGATCACCAGCACCATTCGCGCCAGCACCGACATGGCGGCTTCGGCTGCCCAACATGCCGATGCGGCCCGTACCGTGAGCCAGCGCAGCAATGTGGCAGTCACGGCGGTGGCCAGCAGCATGCTGAGCATCAGCGAGGCCTCCGCCAAGATTGCCGAGATCATCCAGGTGGTCGACAGCATTGCTTTTCAGACCAATATCCTGGCGCTGAACGCCGCTGTCGAAGCCGCGCGGGCGGGCGAGCAGGGGCGTGGATTTGCCGTCGTGGCGGCCGAGGTTCGCTCGCTGGCGCAGCGCACCACCGCCGCCGCACGCGAGGTGCGCGGGCTGATCCAGGTGTCCAGCGAACGGGTGTCCGAGGGGCGTGCGCAGACCGACAGCGCCCAGTCGGCCATGGCTGAGGTGCAGGCAGCGATGGAGCAGATGCACGGCCTGATCTCCCGCATCAGCCACGGCATGAACGAGCAGATGCTGGGGGTCGAACAGGTCAACCAGGCGGTGGCCGAACTCGACACCATGACGCAGCAGAACGCCGCCCTGGTCGAAGAAGTCTCGGCCTCCGCCACCGGCCTGACCGACAAGGCGCAAGAGGTGGCTGATTCGGTCAGCGTGTTCCGTCTGAACGGCGCTGCCAACAAGCGCCCGGCGCCCAACGCCGTGGCCTTGCGCAAGGCAGCCAAGGCGACAGGGTCACGCCCGGCTCACTGACACCGGGCTGGCGGGCCCGCCCGGCGCCGGCGTGGCGGTGATTCACAGGCGATCAACCGCAGCAAGGGACAATGCGCGCTGTTTAACCCTCGAAAAGCGCGCAAAGAAGATGGCCATCCACTGGTTCCCCGGTCACATGAATTCGACCCGCAATGCGATCAACGACCGCATGAAGGCCGGGCTCGACGTGGTGATCGAACTGCTCGATGCCCGCCTGCCGGGCTCCAGCGCCAACCCACTGCTGGCCAAGCTGACCGCCGGCAAGCCGACGCTCAAGCTGCTCAACAAGCAAGACCTGGCCGACGCCGAGCGCACCGCCCTCTGGCTGGCGCATTACAACGCTCAGCCCGCCACCCGCGCCATCGGCCTGGATGCCTCCGTCATAGCACCGGCCAAGGCCCTGATCGCCGCCTGCCGCGAGCTGGCCCCGCTGCGCGGCGGCATGACCAAGCCGGTGCGGGTGCTGATCTGCGGCATCCCCAACGTCGGCAAATCGACCCTGATCAACACGATCTCGGGCAAGCGCGCCACCAAGACCGGCGACGAGCCGGGCATCACTAAGCTCGAACAGAAGATCGTGCTGGACAGTGATTTCTACCTGTTCGACACGCCCGGCATGCTGTGGCCCCGCATTGGCATCGAGCAAAGCGGCTACAACCTGGCCGCCAGCGGTGCCATCGGCCGCAATGCGTTTGACGAAGAAGAAGTC
The DNA here is from genome assembly GCA_038327205.1 of Burkholderiales bacterium. Taxonomy (GTDB): domain Bacteria; phylum Pseudomonadota; class Gammaproteobacteria; order Burkholderiales; family Burkholderiaceae_C; genus Paucibacter_A. Next base: position 2,228 of record JBBQKT010000092.1, read on the forward strand.
GCGCTGGAACTGCTGAGCTATCTGCGCGGCCACTACGCCGGGCGGATCGAAGAGCGCTACAAGCTGGGCGACACCAGCGCCCTGAACGACGAGGCCGTGCTGGCCGCCATTGCCGACAAACGCGGCGCCAAGCTGGGCGGCGGGCGGCCCAATCTGCAAAAGGCGGCCGAGGTGCTGGTGTATGAGTTCCGGCAGTCGCTGCTGGGCCGCATCAGCCTGGAAACGCCGGACGAATTCGCGGCCTGGAAGGCGGCGGCGGTCGACGCTGAGTCGGTCACCAAGAAGGTCAAGAAGAGCAAGAAGGCGGCAGCGCTGCGGGACCTGCCCGCGCCGGAAGCGGGCTAAGCACTAGCGGGCTCGCGCAACAAGAGTGCGAGCAAGCCCATCCCCAGCACCAGCACCAGGGCCGTCAGCCACAGGGCGCCGTGGTAGCTGCCGCTCATGTGCACCATGGCGCCGGTCAAGGCGGGCGCGCTGACTTGGGCCGCGCCGTAACTCAGCGTCAGCCGCGCCATCGCCTTGCCGGGGTTGCCCGGTGAGCGGCGTCCCACCAGGGCCAGGGTCAGGCTGACGATGCCAATAAAGGTGGCGCCGTACAGCAAGGCACCTGCCAGCGCGGCAGCCAGGCTGCCGGACAGCGCCGGCAGCATCACCGCCACCGTTTGCAGGCCGAAGGCGAGCAGCAAGGCCGGCACTTCGCCCATGCGGCGCGCCACGCGGTCCCATAAAAACACGGCCGGTGTCGCCGCCAGCCCCACCAGCAGCCAGGCCCAGGGGCCTTGGCCCACCAGCAGCGGCTGGCGCTCAACAATCGCGACGGTGAAGGTGGCGCTGATGACAAAGCCCCAGCCCGCACAAAAATAGCTGGCCATCATCAACGCCATCCAACGCCGGGCGGGAGCCGCAGCCGCGCTGCCTGCTGCAGCAGCGGGCGGCGGCACCGGCGGCCGCCAGGCCCAGGCCGGGATCAAAAAGAGCAGCCCCGCGAAGGCAAAACCCTGCCACTGCAGCGCCCAGTTCAGGCCCAGCCGCGACATCACCATGGCCCCCAGCGCCGACACCACGATACCCAGGCCCAGGCCGGTGAAGTGCAGGCCCAGCTCCGGCCGCCGCCCGGCGCGCATCAGCCAGTTCAACACCAGGCCCGAGCCCAGCAACATGCCTGCTGCGCCGCACAGGCCGCCCAGATAGCGTGACAGGGCCCACAGCCAGAGGCTGTCCGACAACCCCATCAGCGCGGTGATGAGCAGGCTTGCGCACAGGCCCGCGCTGTAAAGCCGGTGGCGCAGCCGGGCGTCATCCACCCAGGCCGCCAACAGCGCACCGCTCATATAGCCCAAGTAATTGGTCGCCGCCAGCCAGCCGCCGGCCAGGTCGCTCAAACCCGCCTGTGCCTGCATCAGCGGCAGCAGCGGGGTATAGGCAAAGCGGGCCAGGCCGATGGTCAGCACCAGGCCGCAGATGCCGCCGATGCTGACTTGCCACGCTTGCAGCGGGCGGGTGTTTGTGACATTCATGCCGCCGAGGGTAAGCGATCAAGCCAGCGATCAAGCGGCTTGATTTGCCGCCAACGGTGCCCATGTGGTGTGCATGCCCCTGTCCCTGTCTCTGTCCGTCTTGCTCACCGTCATCACCCTCGCCCTGGGGCTGGCCGTGTGGCTGGGTGCGGCACCCCTGCTGCTGCACCGCCGCCGCAGCCGCTTGCGCCGGCAGCCGTTCCCGCAGGCTTGGCGGCGCATTTTGCGGCGGCGGGTGCCCCTGGTGCAGCGCCTGCCGGCTGATCTGCAACTGCGGCTGAAGCAAGACATCCAAGTCTTCCTGGCCGAAAAACCGATCATCGGCTGCGCCGGTTTAACGGTGACGGACGAAATGCGCGTCACCCTGGCCGCCCAGGCCTGCCTGCCTCTGCTGGGCGCACGGCGCGGCTATTACCCCTCGCTCACGCAAATCCTGCTGTACCCCGGTGCCTTTGTGGTGGACCGTCCGCACACCGGCATGGCCGGCGTGCAGAGCGAGCAGCGCCGTGCACTGGCCGGCGAGAGCTGGGCGCAGGGTCAGGTCTTGCTGTCCTGGAGCGACGTGCTGAACGGCGCGGCCGACCCCGACGATGGCCACAACGTCGTCGTCCACGAATTTGCCCACCAGCTCGACCAGGCCAAGGGCTTTGCCAATGGCGCCCCGGCCCTCGCCACCCGCGCTGCCTACGCCCGCTGGTCGCGGGTCATGCAGGCGGAGTTCGATGCCCTGCATGCGCGGCTGGCGCAGGGCAAAGAAGGCCTGATCGACGCCTACGGGGCGACCGACCCGGCCGAGTTCTTCGCCGTCACCAGCGAGCTGTTCTTTGAGCGCCCGCTGGCCCTGGCCCATGCCCATCCGATGCTGTACGAGCAGCTGAGCCGGTATTACCGCCTGCAGCCGCTGAGCTGGTGAGTTGGTGAGCGGTGCGGTTATCGTCGACGCCAAGCCCTCCCCACAAACCGCGCCATGAATCCAGCCTCCGAGCTTCGCAAGGCCGCCAATTTCTCGCAGGCAGGCCAGCACGCCGAGGCGGCGCTCGTCTACCAACAGGTGCTGGCGAAGTTCCCGCTGCGCGAAGATGCCAACCGAGGTCTGCTGGCCGCGCTTGAAGCCTCGGCGCGCTGGGATGAGCTGGAGGCGCTGGCCACCCGGCTGACCGAAAAACTTCCGCAATTCGTGCCCGCTTGGCTCAGCCTGGCCCGCGCCCTGCTGGTCCGCAACAAGGACGCCCTGGCCGCCTGCCAACGCGGCATCAAGCTCGATCCCAAGAACCCAGGCGCGCATGATTTTCTGGGCGTCGCCCTGCGGCGAGCCGGTCGGCTCGACGAAGCCGCCACGGCACTCCATGCCTCGCTGGGCCTGCGGCCAAACAGCCTGTCGACCCAGGCCAATCTGGCCAATGTCCTGCGCGAAGCGGGTCATTTGAGTGAAGCGATCCGGCGCTATCGGCAGGTGCTGGCGGCCGACCCCGAACGGCTCGACGTTGCCTACAACCACAGCCTGGCGCTGTCAGACCTGGGCCTGCTGCGGGAGGCGGAACAGCAGCTCCGCGAGATCCTGGCCAAGGCGCCCGGCTTTGCCGAGGCCCACAGCGCGCTGGGCTCAGCGCTGCAAGCGATGAAGCGCATGGCCGAGGCTGAAACCGCCTTCAAGACGGCCCTGTCACTGAAGCCCGACCTGCCTGAAACCGTCTTCAATCTGATCCTCGCCCTTCACAACCTGGGCAAATTGACCGAGATGGCCGAGCGGCTGGCCGAAGCGGGCGATTTGCTGCCCAGCAACGCCATGGTCCGGCTGGCCCGGTTGGTGGTGGCCCTGCCCAAGGTGGTGAACGACAAGCAGGAGGCCGACGCCCGCCTGGCGCAGTTCGATGCCGGGCTGGAAGCCTATGCCCACTGGCGCACGCAAGGGCTGGCCGACGGCAGCTTGCGCCACGACACCCTGGCCAATCTGCCCTTTTTTCTGGCCTACCGCCCGGGCAACCAGAAGGACAGGCTGTCGAGGTTTTCGGACGTGACATCGCAGGGCAAGCGCTGGCCCAGAGTCGTTCTTGAACCCACGAAACATGCGTTGCATGAGCCGATTCGCCTGGGCATCGTTAGCGCGCACATCCGCCGCCATTCGGTGTGGGACATCGTGCTCAAAGGCCTGGTCACCCACCTCGACCCGGCCTTGTTCGAGCTGACGATTTACCACCTGGGCCCCATCGAGGACGCCGAAACGCAATTCGCCCGGGCTGCTGTCCCCCACTGGCGCGACGCCGGTGCGCTCGCAGCCAGCACCGGCTGGGCGGCGCTGATTGCCGGCGATCAGCAGGATGTTCTCTACTACCCCGAGCTGGGCATGGACCCCACCGTCTACATGCTGGCGCAGCAGCGGTTGGCACCGCTTCAGGCGGCCGGTTGGGGACACCCCATCACCACCGGCATCGCAGCGATCGACCTGTTTTTCTCCGGCGAGCTGCTCGAACCGCCGGACGGCCAGCAACATTACCGCGAGCAGTTGATCAAATTGCCCAATACCGGCTGCTGCACGACCGCCTACGACCTTGAAGCCCTGCCCTGTCCCGCGTTCGATGCGCTGCTGACGGCGGGCGCGCCGCCGGTTTTCCTGATCCCGCAAAGCGTGGTCAAGTTCGACCCCGAGTTTGACCCGGTGCTGGTGGAGATCGCCCGGCGCGTCGGTGCGTGCCACTTTGTGATCCCGGTGGGCGACGAAATGAAAGAGCCGGGTGAGCAGCTCGCGGCGCGCTTGGCAAGGGCCTTTGGCCAAGCGGGCCTGGCGGCTGCGGATTTCATTGTGTTCGTGCCCTGGCTGAGCGAGGGACAGTTCAAGCAGGCGCTGCAGCGCTGCACGGTGTTTCTCGACTGTCCCTCGTTTTCCGGCTACACGACGGCCTGGAAGGCGCTGCGGGAAGGCATTCCGGTGCTCACCTTGGAAGGGCCGTTCATGCGCCAGCGCCTGGCCGCCGGTCTGCTGCGCAAGATCGGCCTGCATGATTTGGTCGTGACCAGTGAGGCGGCTTACATCGACCAGGCCGTGCTGCTGGCCACCGAGCCCGCCGCAGCCCAAGCCGCCCGACGCCAGGCCGTTTCTAGCGCCGCCGCCGCTGCCGACAACGACGTTTCCGTGGTCCGCGCCTTTGAGCGCGAACTGCTGGCCCGGGTGGCCAAGGCTTGAAGCGCGCCAAACCCGCGCCACGGCAGCCCTGACAGGCAACGCTTGCTCAGCCGCCGCGCTTGATCTGCGCGGCGCGCGCGGCGGCGAGAAAACCATCGAGCAGCGGTCCGCCGCTGAGCAGCCCCGGGTTGACCGCATGGAACTCCGGATGCCATTGCACACCGGCCACGAAGTGGGAGCCGCTGGCGCGGATGGCCTCAACGATACCGTCCTCGCTTGAATGGGCTTCGACCTGCAGATCGGCACCGAGCCGGTTGACAGCCTGGTGGTGGATGCTGGTCACACAGCCGCCCTTGCGTTCGCCGTACAGCTCAGCCAGCCGGGAGCCGGGCTCGAACACGACCATATGGCTGTGCTGGTCGTAGAGCGCCGCATCGACATGAAGCTTCGCACCCTCACGCTGGGTGGCGATGTCCTGGTAGAGCGTGCCGCCAAACGCCACGTTGATCAACTGGCAACCCCGGCAGATGCCCAGCACCGGCTTGCCCTGGGCGAGAAAGCCTTCGAGCAACTCCATCTCGTAGCGGTCGCGCACGATGTCTCCGCCCCACTCAGGTCGCAGCGGCTGCTGGCCGTAGCTGGTCGGGCTGACATCGGCGCCGCCCTGCATGACCAGACCATCGAGCGCATCGACATAGTGCCGCACCGAGACGCGCCGCCGCTCGACCTCGGCATCGAAGCCCAGCGTCGGCAGCATCAACACCATCGCGCCGTGGCCCATGATCCAGTGTGCCGCTGCCTGCTCAAGATATTGCAGCGTCTTGTTGCGAAAGCCGAGCTCCAGCGGCGGCTTGTGCATCAACCGCGCCGACATGCCGATCTTCAGCGGCGCCAGCTCGGTGGAGTTCATGGCTTGTCGCCCGCCCAGCGGCGGCACTGCTGACGCACGACCTCAGGCAGCAATTGCTCACGCTCGTGCACGCCGCGCAACCAGCTGGCGTCATTGCCGGTGCCAGCCAGTTCCTTGCGCAAATAGCTCAGCGCATCCTCGGCACCCAGCTCCATCGCATGGATTTCGAGTGCCTGCAGATTCGCCTCGATGTCGTCGCGCAGGCGCCGGTGCTCACCCGTTGATGGGTCGACGAAGGTGCCATCCAGCCCGAAGCGGCAGGCCTGAAAGCGGTTGAAGGTGTAGGGCAGGTAGTCGTCCTCGTGCGGCTCGAAGGGCTTTTCGATCCGCAGCCAGCGTGCCAGGCACTGGATGTAACCGGCCAGCGCGGCCGCCTTTTCGATCGTGAGCGGGGTGTCGAGCACCCGCACCTCGATCGTGCCGAACTCGGGTTTGGGCCGGATGTCCCAGTAGAAGTCCTTCATGCTCTTGACCACGCCGGTGCGCGTCATCTTGTCGAAGTAGACGAGGAAATCGTCCCATCGGTTCACGAAGGGCGCACGCCCCGACAGCGGAAAGGCGAACACCGAATTGAGCCGCGCCGACTGGAAGCCGGTGTCGGTGCCCTGCACAAAAGGCGAGGACGCCGACAGCGCGATCAGGTGCGGAATGAAGCGCGACAGCCCGTGCAGCAGCACCAGCGCCTGGTCCGGCCCGGGGCAGCCGATGTGCACATGCTGGCCGAAGATGGTGAACTGCTTGGACAGATAGCCGTACAGCGCCGCCACCTCGTGGAAGCGCGGCTTGTCGAAGATGCGGCGCTGGCTCCAGTCCTGGAACGCGTGGGTGCCACCACCGCACAAGCCGACATTGAGCTGCGCCGCACAGGCCACCAGCGCATCCCGCGTCTCGGTCAGTTGGGACAGCACCTGACCATGGTTGTCACAGACACCGGTGCACAGCTCGATCATGCTTTCGGTGATCTCCGGCGTGACGTTGCCGGGCAGCTTGTACTTGCCCATCAGGCGCAGCAAGTCCTTGGAGGCCGGCGTGAGGTCGTAATCGTGAAGGTTGACGATCTGCAGTTCCAGCTCGACGCCCAGGGTCAGCGAGCGCGAGTCGGCGAATCGTTCCAGCGAAGGTCCACGGCTGGTGGTCATACGCGCTGCTCCCGGGTCGGCTGTTGTTGGCTTACAGCCCGCTTGAGCGGTCGATGTTCACCGGCCAGTCGCAGCCCCCCCTGGACCAGCACCGGCCCCAGCAGCGCCATCACCGCCAGCATCGCCAGCAGCAGCGGCGTCAACGGCGCGGCGATGGTCGGATGGGTGGCCTGCAATTCGGCCAACATGATCAGCGAGGTGGCCGAGACCGGCGTCAGGCTCATCGCCAGCGCAAAGCCCTGGCGGGCCTCGATGCCGCTGACACGGGCCAGACCCACCAGCACCAAACTCTTGGTCAGCGCGCGAACGCCCAGCAACAGCAGGGCGCCGACGATGCCGGCCGTCAGCATCTCGACCGACCAGGCTGCGCCGAGGATCACGAACAACATCAGCACCAGCACGCCACCGGCCGTGCCGAAATGGCGCGGCCAGATGCAAGGCCGATCACTCGCATTGCGCAGCATCACGCCGGCCAGCAGCGGCACCAGCAGGGTCGACAGCGCGAACAAGCGCGCAGCGGTCAGCGCCAGCAACACCAGGCCGAGCAGCAGTAGCACCGCGTTCTCTTCCTTCAGATCGAAGCGCCGCAGCACCCAGCCGACCAGGGCGGCCAGCAACCCGGCCACCAGCACCGAGCCAACGAAGGTGTAGGCCGGCTGGGCCAAGCCCGCGACCCAGTCGCTGCGCTGGTCCACATGCAGCCAGCCAATCACCAGCTTCAGCAACAGGACGGCGTAGACCGTGTTCAGCGCACTCAGCACGATGGCCCGCTCGGTCACTTGGCCGGCGGTCTTGAACTCGGTCGCCACACGGCCGATCACCGCGCCGGCTGACACGCCAAACAAGGCGGCACCCGCCATCGCCAGATGCGACTCCATGCCATACCAGCGCAAGGCCCCGTAGACCGCGCCGAACGTCAACAAGGATTCGGCCGCGCTGGTCAGCAGCAAGGCCGGGTTGACGCGCAACCAGCGCAAGCTGACGCGGCTGCCAAGCTCAAACAGCAGCAAGGCCATGGCGAGGTCGACGATCAGCCGGTCGGTGCCATGCAACTGCCCGTCGCCCAGGCCGCGGCCCAGGGCTGCCACCAGCATGCCGGCAGCGCTGTAACCGACGATGCGCGGCAAGCCCAGCACACGGAACACCGCACCGCCGAGCAGGGACCCTGCCACCAGGGTCAGCGCAATCCAGAACAGCAGACCAGGCTGCGGCGGCCATCGGTCAAGCTGCAGGTAACCCGCAATTTCGTTCATGTTTGTGCTCCTTTGTCGTTCTTATCAATCCTCGGCCGGATCTCACGAATACCCTAACACGGCTGAAATTTGGCGCCCAGGCGCAAACGTACCGAGCCCAACAAACAGATCATTGAGACGCCAGGTGGGTGGATGCTTTGTCGAGCGCCTTGTCGAGTGCTTTCTGGGAGCGACAGGCGACGCAAGACCTTGAATCGTCACAACTCGCCCTTATACTTCTCTTGCTAGCACTCGCATCGAGCGAGTGCTAACGATTGAAGAGGCGGGACGACATCTCGTCTCACCTGCTTTTCAAGCACTGTCAAATCTCAAGGAGATGGAATGAATCTGCGTCCTCTGCACGATCGCGTGATCGTCAAACGTCTGGAACAAGAAACCAAGACCGCCTCTGGCATCGTCATCCCCGACGCCGCCGCTGAAAAGCCCGATCAAGGTGAAGTCCTGGCTGTCGGCACCGGCAAGCGCAACGACCGCGGCGATCTGATCGCCCTGAACGTCAAGGTCGGTGACCGCGTGCTGTTCGGCAAGTACAGCGGCCAGACCGTCAAGATCGACGGCGACGAGTTGCTCGTCATGCGCGAAGAAGACCTCTTCGCGGTTGTCGAAAAGTAAATAGCTTGCGGGACAGACCTGACCCTGTACTCAGGGGCTGCTCTGTCCCCAACTGACCAGGAACTTCTGCGCAGGCGACGAGCCTCCAGTCGCGTCCTCGGTTCCACCCCACAGAATTCGGAGAATTGAAATGGCAGCTAAAGACGTAATTTTCGGCGGCGAGGCACGTGCCCGCATGGTCGAAGGCGTGAACATCCTGGCCAATGCGGTCAAGGTCACCCTGGGCCCCAAGGGTCGCAATGTCGTGCTGGAGCGCTCGTTCGGC
>JBBQKT010000093.1:0-10953 GCA_038327205.1 Burkholderiales bacterium
CGGACAAAGTGGTCGAAGATATGGGCGTGATCGCCGCGCACCTGGCTGACAACCCCGGCGTCTGGTACTGGACCCACCTGACGATCGAAGCCAAGGGGCTGGCGAAACTGGCGCGCAACATCGAACCCTTGCTGCGCGGCGGTGAGGTCGTCAGTGGCTTGCTCAGCACCCTGGAGACGCCGCCGACCAATGGCGACCCGGGCCTGTGCCGGGCTTTCGACGATGCCTACTGGATGATCAAGGTGCTGGTCTCGCGCTACAGGGTGCCGGGCGCCAACGAAGATCTGATCCGTGCCTATCAAGCAGGCCACCAGAACGTCAACCAGACCTTCGTCGCTGCCGACGCCTGGGCCTGGCAACGGCTGCACGATGCCGTCACGGCCGGGCAGGTGGTGCTCGAACCGCTGCGCCAGGCCGAGCGGCACGAATGCCTCAGCCCGATCACCTTTGTGCTGCGCTTCGAGGATCGCGCGCTGGCCGAAAGCTACCTGGTGTGCAATGTGCTGAAGTACCGCTGGCGCTTCACGATGCCCGCCACCCGACCCGCGCGGCGCTGGTGGCAGTTCCCGTCGGCAGTGCCGCAGGCGCGGGACTTCAACCCGACCATGCTGCTGAGCGGGCCCCGGGTCACGCAGGATGCACCGTTTGCCGGGCCGCTGACAGTCGGGGTGACGATCCAGTGGCCCGCAGGCAGCAACGGCGCAGGCGAACAACTGACCGAGATCACCATGGCCGAGCCACTGAAGATCGACGCCAACTCGGAACTCAGTTTGCTCGGCAGTCTGGATGGCAGCGAACGTGCGCTGATGCTTTTCGTCACCGTGATCACGCTGGTCACTGCGCTGCCGACGCTGTACTTTGCCAAGGCGAGCTTTGGCTCGTTCGGCGATTACATCGCCATCCTCGCCTGGGCGATCGGCGTCGACCAGGGCAAGAACCTGTTGCAGATGTTGCGCAGCTTTCCGGCCGACGCGCCGACCAGTCCCTGAGGCCGTTCGGCAACGCCCCTCTACTGTCCTGACGCTGGGCCCCAGCCCTAGTGGTGGCCTGCCAAGGTTCGCTCCAGCGCCTGCTGGCAGCCTGTGCAGCGCTGGGCAGCTGGCTGTACGCGAAGGCGCTGCAGCGCAATCGGCTCGTCGCAGTCGGCACAGTTGCCGTAGGTGCCCTCGTCGAGGCGGCTCAATGCCGATTCAACCTGCGTGAGTTCATCGATGTCGCGTTGTTCCTGCACGTCCCCGAGACGTTCGAACTGCTGCTGCGCGGCCTCGTCCTTGCGATCTTCGACCTCATGCTCGGTCGCGCGGCCTGCCTCGGCGCGAGCTTGCTGGGCTGCCTGAACTTCAGCGCGCAATGCCACCAACCGGTCGTTCAGCAGGGTGCGCAATGACGGCAGATGGGTTTGGGTCTCGAGATCCATGGGTGCTCCAAGAGTTCAGGCAGAGTTTGATCGCTGCACGGCTGGGCTACTTGATGCGCGTCAAGGCTTGTTGAGAACAATGGCGACCTGCGTCTGCATTCCGATGCGCCGGTGCAAACGATGAAGATACACGTCAAGCCCTACCAGCCCCGCGCCCTGACGCCGGTCCGCAGCGGCTTGAGCAGCTCGCTCAGCCCGTTGTGGTCGATCTCCTGCATCAGCGCCAGCAGCCGGCCGATCTCACTTTTCGGAAAGCCTTCGCGGGCAAACCAGTTGAGGTAGGTGCCGGGCAGGTCGGCCAGCAGCACGCCCTTGTGCTTGCCGAAGGGCATGGCTGTCGTGACCAGCCGGGTCAGGTCGTCGGGCTTCATGGCGGCGGCAACAGGCTGAGCTTGACGCCATACAGCGCCAACAGGCCGATCACATGGCCGATGGCCACGCCGGGCTCGCCCGCTTCGATCCGGGCGATGGTCTGGACATGCACGCCCAGCCGGGCTGCCGCCACCGCCTGGCCCTCGCCGGCGCTGGTGCGGGCCAACTTGGCAGCCGCCCCCATGTCCTTGATCGACTGAAGGGCGTCGCCGCCGATATCTGCTGAAATTCGCTTGCCTTGGGCCATGTCAGATTGTCGCTGTACGCTTGGCTCATCGCGTATTCGCCAACTGCCGGACCCCACCATGACATCAACCATCCCCGCCACCCTTATCCCCGGTGACGGCATCGGCCCCGAGATCGTCGATGCCACCCTGGCCGCGCTCGATGCCTTGAACGCCCCCTTCGAATGGGACCGCCAAGTGGCTGGCCTCGGTGGCGTTGAGGCCCACGGTGACCCGCTGCCCAAGGCAACGCTGGACAGCATCCGCCGCACTCGGCTGGCCCTCAAAGGCCCGCTCGAAACACCCTCGGGCGGCGGCTACCGGTCGTCGAATGTGCGGCTGCGCGAGGAATTTCAGCTGTTCGCCAATGTGCGCCCGGCGCGCACCCTGATCCCCGGCGGCCGTTACGACAACATTGACCTGCTGGTGGTGCGCGAAAACCTTGAGGGCCTCTACATCGGCCACGAGCATTACGTGCCCATCAACGGCGACCCGCATGCCGTCGCCATGGCCACCGGCATCAACACTCGGCAGGGCAGCAGCCGCCTGCTTGAACACGCCTTTGAGCTGGCCATTGCCACCGGCCGCAAAAAGGTGACCATCGTCCACAAGGCCAACATCATGAAGGCGCTGACCGGCCTGTTCCTGGAGACCGGCGTGGAGATGTGGGAGCGCAAGTACAAGGACAAGATCGCGCTCGACACCGTCATCGTTGACGCCTGCGCGATGAAGCTGGTGCTCAACCCCTGGCAGTTCGACGTGCTGGTCACCACCAACCTGTTCGGCGACATCCTGTCGGACCTGGTGGCCGGGCTGGTCGGCGGGCTGGGCATGGCGCCAGGTGCCAATATTGGTGCCGACGCGGCCATCTTTGAGGCGGTGCATGGCTCCGCGCCCGACATTGCTGGCAAAGGCATTGCCAACCCGACCGCCCTGCTGCTGGCCGCCGCGATGATGCTCGATCACTGCAAGCTGACCGATCTGGCGACCCGGCTGCGCCTGGCCATCGACGCCACCTTCAATATCGACAAGATCCGCACCGGCGACTTGGGCGGCAGCGCCAGCACGATGGCTTTCACGCAGGCGCTGGTGAGCCGGATCAAGAACGGCTGAGCGATGGGTCGGGGGCCGCCCACAGCGCGGCCTGGGTTGATCGCCAGCCGACAGCCGGCAATGGTGCGGGGTGTTCGCAAAGCGTTCAGTCCAGCGACGGACTTTGCTGATCAGTTTTAGACAGCCGACGCCGCGCGCGCCGCGTCACGACGACGGCTGCGACGAACAGCAGCGGAACGCTGAGGCCGACCAGCAGGTCCGCCTCGATCTGGATCCCGGCGCTCTGCAGGCCCTTGCTCAGGTAGCCCACCAGGCCGGCGGCGTAGTAGACGATCGCCGCCACGGACAAGCCCTCGACCGCTTGCTGCAACCTGAGTTGTGCTTTGGCGCGCCGGTCCATCGATGCCAGCAAGGCCTGGTTCTGGCGCGCCCGCGCGATATCGACCCGAGTCGACAACAGTGCGCTCGCCCGCGCCACGCGCTCGGACAGGTCGCGCAGCCTTTGGGACACCGCTGCGCAGGTGGCCACGGCGGGCGTGAAGCGCCGCGCCATGAACTCACCGATCGGCTGCACGCCCGCTTGCCGCGTCTCTCGCAACTCGGTGATGCGGGTCGCGACGAGCTCGCCATAAGCGCGGCAGGCACCGAAGCGGAACTGGCTCGAAGCCAAGCTGCTTTCAACTTCCGCAGCAAGCCGGGTGACTTCGTGCAACAGCGCTTCGTCGTCGACGCGGCCGGAGGCGATGTCGGTGGTGACCGACGCGAGCGTGGCCTCGATCTCAACGAGCCGGGCCGACTGCTGATGCGCCACGGGCAAGGCCAGCAGGGCCAACATCCGGTAGGTTTCGATCTCGAACAGGCGCTGCAGCATCCTGCCCGCCTGACGCGCCGTGAAGCTGCGGTCGATCAACAAAAAGCGCGAGAAGCCGTCGTCGTGAACCCGGAAATCGGTGTACGCCATGCCCGCGCTGACGCCGATCTCGCTGCCGATCTCGCCGCCAATCACCAAGTTGCCGCCGAAGTGCCGGGCAAGGAACGGCGCAGCGATGCCTTCGGTCGGCGCGGCGACGAGCTTGGCGTGCGCAGCCACGAGCACCCGACCGGGAGCGGCTGCGAGCCAGCCGGGCGGCAGCCACTGCACCGGCGGCTCGCTGAAGGGATGGGGGCTCAGTCCGGCTGCAATGAAGGTGTAGCCGGAGAACTCGCCGTGGCGTTCCCACTTCAGCGTCAACGGCCCCAAATCAACCACGAAATGGGATGCATCGGCTGCCGGCGGATCCACATTGAACCGGCAGCACAAGTCGGCCAAATGCCGAAGCTCCTGCGCCCGCTCGTCGGGATCGACCAGTTTGGCAACACAGGTGGCACGGCACGGTGTCTCCAGGGCATCGGAAGGTCGGGCATGGATCTCGTCTGCCAAACCATGCCGCAGCCGGTGTTCGTGCCCGAGCAGCCCGTGCTCAAGAGGCGCGGGCGACGACGCGGCGAGTTCCGCAGCAGATGTACTCATGCCGTGTCCTCCGAGCAAAGTTGGTCTCGCTGGCCGTGCGCCGTGCGCCCAATCCGATTCAAGCTTCGCGTTCGAGCCGCTCGATGCGCTGCGCCATCGGCGGATGGCTGGAGAACAGGGCCATCATCCCGCTGGGGCGGGCGCTGATGCCCATGGCCCGCATCGCCTTGGGCATCTCGCCTGGGTCCAGGCCGCCCAGGCGGGCCAGCGCATCGATCATCGGTTGCTTGCGGCCCATGAGCCGCGCGGCACCGGCGTCGGCGCGGAATTCACGCTGCCGCGAAAACCAGGCCACGATCACGGCAGCCACCACGCCCAGCAAGAGGTCCAGCACCACGGTGGTGACGTAATAGCCCACGCCCGGACCATCGTTTTGGTTGCGCAACACGACCTTGTCGACGAAGTAGCCGATCACGCGTGACAGGAAGACCACGAAGGTATTCATCACGCCCTGGATCAGCGCCATCGTGACCATGTCGCCATTGGCCACATGGGCCACCTCGTGGCCGATGACGGCCTCGACTTCGTCGCGTGTCATCGATTGCAACAGCCCGGTCGACACAGCCACCAGGGCCGAATTTTTGAATGCGCCGGTGGCGAAGGCGTTGGGCGGCCCCTCGTAGATGCCGACCTCGGGTGTCTTCACGCCTGCCTGCTGCGCAAAGCGTTCCACCGTGCGCACAAGCCAGGCATGGGTCGGATCGGTTGAGCCGTTGATCAGCTGCAGCTTGGTCGTCCATTTGGCCATCGGCTTGCTGATCAACAGCGAGATGAACGCGCCGCCAAAGCCCATCACCAGCGCAAAGCCGAGCAGCCCCGTCACGCTGAGGCCGTTGGCGCTTAAAAACTGGTTCAGTCCCAGTACGTTCACGGCCAGACCAAGCACGAGCATGACGCCCAGATTGGTCAGCAAGAACAAGGCAATGCGTTTCATCTTCAAGATCCTATTTTCATTTCATGGCGCCCTGCACAGAGCAGAACGCGGTGCGACTCGCTGAGTCTTATTACCTGGCCAGGACATCCCGATCCGGAGACAGAAGCATCTCGCGGTGCAAACCCCAGTGCTCGACGGCGGCCGTCAGCACGATCGCCTCGCCGTCGGTCACGTGGGTGTCGGCCTCGGCGATATCGATGCACAGGCGCAGCAGCTTTCGACGCAGGGCCGGGTCGTCGATCTCGCCCATCAGGCCGACGAGGGTGCGGTCATCGACCGGACATGCATCGGCCCATTGCAGCTGTTCGCTCGACAAGAGGTCTTCGCAGAGGCTGTCCAGGACGCTGTGCAATCCCTGCCGGTCAAGGCCGAGTTGCTCGTGAATGGCCAGGCGCTCGAGCAGTTCGAGTTCGGTCCTGCTGATGTCCCGGTCGGCCAGGACGGTCAGCGCGACGATTCGGGCGGCGGCTTGCGGGCTGTTGGACGGATAGGTGCGCATGTCTTTCTCTCCGAGGGTGAAGGCTAAAGAATCAATCGAAGATGTCGCTCAACCACGACTTCTTTCGGCCGGTGCTTCGATGGCGGTCGTGCCGGTAGTCCGAATCGACAAACTCCGGCTGGCGGTCGCTGTTTACGCCGTCCGACCGCGCGGGCACCGCTGCAACCGATCGTTCAATCAACTTGTCAAGTTCGCCTCGATCGAGCCAGACGCCCCGGCAGGCGGAGCAATAGTCGATCTCAACGCCTTGGCGGTCTGTCATCACCAGTGCGGAATCGGGGCAGGTGGGGCATTTCATGGACTTCTCCTTGAGAGGATCGCTGATCAGAGCTGCGGTTCGGCAGGGCTCAGCGAAAGACCGCGGTTGCGCATCCGCTTGGTGTCACTGCCGCGCCGCCACTGGCGCATCAGGAAGCGCGCGGCGCGCGACAGGGCCTGGTCAAGGGCGGTGCGCCAATCGGCGGCGACAGACGTCACCACCACGGTGCCCACGACATCGCTTTTGATCTCGACCTGACAGCGCTTGTCGATGCCGCCGCGCGGGCCATTGATGTCAGAAAAGGACACCGTGGCTTTTGGAATCAGCCCATCGAGGCGGCGGAACACGAAGCGCGCACGTCGCTCCGCCACATCACGCAACTCGGCAGCTTTTGGATCACGGGAATTGAACAAGACTTGCATCAAAGCTCTCCATCAGTTGAAGTACGGACTGAAGGTAAGGGGCTTCGTCAGTTTAAAAAAGAAGCAAATCAGTGATGTAAACATCGTAAAAACCGATGCTTTCGGGCAGTGGTCTGGGCTGACTGAACGTTGTGCGAAAAAGCTTGCTTCGACGCTGCTGGCAAGCGGCTCAGGTTCGAATTTTCCGAACCTGGCGCCCCGATTACCCTGCTTTTTATTGATTCAGCCCTGGCCGACATTGGTGGCTGTCCCGCCCGAGATCTTGGGCTTCAACTGAAAGGCAAGCGGCCATGCGTAACTATCCCCGTAACAGTCCCGAAGCTGCGGCGCGACTTGTCGCGCTTGTTTTGATCGCCGACGGCTGTGTGAGCCGATCCGAGGTTGACGCGCTCGCCCAGCTCGGTGCCGCGCACAAGCTCGGCCTCACGCCCGACGCATTGCCGCAAATCATCCAGACGCTGTGCGAAGACCTGCTGCTTGGCGCTGATGCCAGTGGATCGATGATGGCGAACCTCGACGAGAGTGCACTGGCCGCCCTGATGGGCGAGGTGACCGACCCCGTGCTTCAGGCCAAGGTCTTGCAACTGGCTACCGCCGTGGCCAATGCAGACCACCATCTGGCGGATGGCGAAGCCCTCGTGCTCGTGGCCGCGAGCCGCCATTGGCGCGTGGCAGAAGCTGGTTCGAGCAGGCTCAACTGAGCGCGCCCGTCAGGTCCGCGCGCTGTCCAGCAATTGCGTGACCAGGGGGTGATGTTGCCCGCGGCGCGAGCGGATCGCGTGGATTTCTTCGGACACCTCGGCGGCATTGCCGAGCAGGCGCAGGCCGTGCATCAGCGCCAGATCCGGGGCGCCAAGCTGGCTGACCGGGAACACACCCAGCCCCCGCGCTGCAAACACGGCCATCAAGGCGCTGTCCTCGAATTCCCCCACGATTCGCGGCCGCAGGCCCTCCGTTTCAAACCAGCGATCAAGGCTGAACCGCAGCGCCGAATGGGGGGTGGGCAAGAGCACCGGCAACCGGTCGAGCGACTGCGGAAACCCGGCCACTTCAGCGTCTCCGACCAGCGTGGCCGGCCCATACCAGTCCACCGGTGACAGGACCAGGCGCTCACTCGTCAGCCGTAAGTTCGGGTTGTTGGGTGCGGGCTGACCGGCCAACACCAGGTCGAGGTGGTGCATGGCCAGTTCGGAGAGCAATTGATTGACCTCGCCCTCATGGCAAACGAGCCGCAGCGACGGTGTCGCCAATATGGGCTCGAGGATCGCGTGCGCCGCCAGCTTGGAAATGCCGTCCGAGAAACCGACCGCCAGGCGCGCCACCTTGCCGTTGGCCGCCTCACGCACGGCTTCCGGAATCGCCTGCCCGATCTGGAACACCTCCTCGGCGCGAGCAAAAGCGGCTTCGCCCGCCTCGGTCAACGCGACCCCCCGGCCGGCGGGCTTGAGCAACTGGTGCCCCAACGCTTTTTCCAGCTCTCGCACCTGTGCGCTGATGGTTTGCACGGCCATGTCAAGCCGCTCGGCCGCACGCGCGAAGCCGCCCTCTTTGGTGACGACCCAGAAGTAGTAGAGATGGCGAAAGTTCAACATTGAGGCCTCACTTCGGAAAAACCGAACCTGCATTCACTTTAGCGTTGATTCTTCCGAGTTGAAAAAGCGACGAACATCCGCCGTCTTTTCAACACGACCTTTCAAATGGAAACCCTTCTCCCCCTCTTGGCGCTCGACTTTCTGGGCAAGCCGGCCTGGGTCTGGCTTGTCTTCATCGGCGTCGTGGTCACACTGCTGGCCTTCGACCTGGGCGTGCTGCACAAGGACGATCATGAGATCGGCGTGCGCGAAAGCCTGTTGCTGTCAGGCGGCTACATCAGCGTGGCGCTGCTGTTCGGGGCTTGGGTCTGGTGGTTTCTGGGCGCGCAAAGCGGCATCGATTACTACACCGGCTTCATGATCGAGAAGTCGCTGTCGATGGACAACGTGTTTGTGATCGCGCTGATCTTCAGCTTCTTTGCGATCCCGCGGCAATACCAGCACCGGGTGCTGTTCTGGGGCATTTTGGGCGTGATCGTGTTGCGTGCCTTGATGATTGGTCTGGGTGCCACCCTGGTCAGTGAGTTCAGCTGGGTGCTGTACCTGTTCGGCGCCTTCCTGGTGCTGACCGGCATCAAGATGTGGCTGATGGTCGACCATGTGCCCGACATCGCCAACAACCCGCTGCTGAAGTTCTTGAAGAAACATCTGCGGGTCACGGAACAGTTGCACGGCAACGCGTTCTGGGTGCGACAGGCCGATCCGGTCTCAGGCAAGCTGGTGCGCAGCGCGACTCCGCTGTTGCTGGCCCTGGTGATGATCGAGTTCGTCGACCTGGTGTTTGCGGTTGACTCGGTGCCCGCCATCTTTGCGATCACCACCGATCCCTTCATCGTCTACACCAGCAATATCTTTGCGATCCTGGGCTTGCGCGCTTTGTACTTTGCACTGGCCGCGATGATTCACCGCTTCAAGTACCTCAAGTACGCGCTGGCGCTGGTGCTGGTGTTCATCGGCACGAAGATCTTCTTGGTCGGTTTCATCGGCAAGTTCCCGCCCGCTGTCTCTTTGGGCGTGACCTTCGGTCTGATTGCTGGTGGCGTGCTGGTGTCGATGTGGAAGACACGTGGCCAGCCCGCTGTGCTGGAGGCCGCATGACCGCGCCGCTCGCGCAGCGTCTGCGTGATGCGGCGGATGCGCTGCCATCCGGACCCGTGTCGCTTCAATCGCTTGCCCATGCGCATGGGCCCTCGGCTCAGGGCAGCCTGCTGCTCCTGCTTGCGGCGCCTTGCCTGCTGCCGGTGCCGGGTGTGGGTACGGTGCTCGGTCTCGGGATGATCGCCCTGGCGGTTGCCATGTGGCGGGGCGACGATGCCACGCTGAGCCTGCCCGGGCGCGTGGCCGAGGTCGAAATGTCACGCCACTGGGCGCAGCGCGTGTTGAGGCTGCTGGCGTCGATCCATGCGTTTGCCGGCCGCTTTTCGAAAGCCCGTCTCAGCCATTTGGCCGACGTGGGCATGCGCCCCTGGCTTGCGGCAACCGCAGCTTTGATGGCCGTGATCATCGTGTTGCCGATCCCGTTCGGCAATGTGCTGCCGGCGCTGGCGATGACCTTCATCGGGGTGGGCCTGGTGTTTCGGGATGGCGTTGCCACCCTTCTGGGCTTGGCGACGGCGGGCTTGGCGCTGTTGCTGACCGTCGGGATGGCTTCGATGGTCTGGTTTTGGGCCGTGCCTTGGGTGTTGTCCTGATGCCAAGTCGTGGGCATCGCACTCAGCTTGGCATCATTCCCAACACATCCCCCGCCGAAAGCTCATAAGCCCTCGCCAGCCGCAAAAGCGCCAGCTCCCCCTGCGGCCGGCCAATCAGCTGCAAACCCATCGGCAGGCCAGCGGCGTTGAAGCCGGCCGGCACGCTGATGCAGGGCAGGCCGGCCAAGGTGGCGTAGATGACGACCTCCATCCAGCGGTGGTAGGTGTCCATCGTGCGTCCGGCAATCTGCTGCGGCCAGCGCTCGGTGGCGTCAAACGGCCAAACCTGGGCGGAGGGCAGGGCCAGCACGTCGTGCTGCTCGAACAGGGCCAGCATCTGCTGGTAGAACGTGCTGCGCTGGGCGCTGGCGGCCAACGCTTCGGCGCCGCTGAGGTTTGCGGCCTGCGCGTGTTCCCACAAGGCCTCGGGCTTGATCAGGGCGCGGTTGGCAGGGTCGGCGGCCAGATACGGGGTGATGCGGGCAGCGACCAGCCAGCGACGCCAGACCAGCCAGGACTGCCAGACCTCGGTGGGCTCAAAGCCCTGGCCCTGGCCAACCGGGACCGGTGCGACGGCACAGCCGCAGTCTGCCTCCATGCGCTGCAAGGCCTGCTCGCAGACGGCCAGGATGCCGGGCTCCATCGCCAGATAGCCGGACAGGTCACCGAGCCAGCCGATGCGAACCCTGTCACCCGCCGGCGCTTCCAGCCGATCCGCAAAACACTCATGGCCCGGCAGCGACAGCGGCACGCGGGCGTCGTGGCCCGACTGCACATCGAGCAGATGGGCCACATCCAGCACCGTGCGGCCCATCGGACCCTCGGTGCCCAGCTGGCTCACCCACACATCCTGCGCCGGCCACAGCGGCACGCGGCCCTGGCTGGGCCGCAGGCCGAAGACGTTGTTCCAGCCGGCGGGGTTGCGCAGGCTGCCCATGAAGTCGCTGCCGTCGGCCACCGCCAACATGCGGGTGGCCAGC
>JBBQKT010000094.1:0-10945 GCA_038327205.1 Burkholderiales bacterium
GCCCATCTGATCGATTGGCAGGGACGGGACTGGACGCCGGCGATCGCCAAGGAAACCGGCGCCAAAGCGGCGCATCCGAACGCCCGCTTCACCGTGCCGGCCGAAAACAACCCGGCGCTCGATCCTGAATGGGACAACCCGGCCGGTGTGGCCATCGATGCCTTCATCTTCGGCGGCCGTCGTTCGACCACGGTGCCGCTGGTGACCGAGGCGCGTGATTGGGTCGAGGGCGTCTACATGGCGGCCACGATGGGCTCGGAGACGACGGCGGCGGCAGCTGGCCAGCAGGGCGTCGTCCGCCGTGACCCGTTCGCGATGCTGCCCTTCACCGGCTACAACATGGCCGACTATTTCCAGCACTGGCTGGACATGGGCAAAAAGCTGTCGGCCACGGGTGCCACGCTGCCCAAGATCTTCTGCGTCAACTGGTTCCGCAAGGGCGCGGACGGCAAGTTCGTCTGGCCGGGTTACGGCGAGAACATGCGGGTGCTGAAGTGGATGCTGGACCGCGTCGAAGGTACGGGCCAAGGCTCGGACAACGTCTTTGGCGTGACGCCCAATTACGCCGACATCAACTGGTCGGGCATGGACTTCTCGGCCGCACAGTTTGCGGACGTGACTGGCTTTGACAAGGCTGCGTGGACGGCCGAGCTGGGCTTGCATGCCGAGCTGTTCACCCAGCTGGCCCACCATCTGCCGGCTGAAATGCCGGCAACGAAGGCGAAGATCGAGGCACGGCTGGCGGCAATTTAAGCCGCGCGGTCCTTCAATCAAAAGCCCGCTTGGTTCAAGCGGGCTTTTTTACTTTCAGGCCCGGCGGCTGTTGGCCGCGCGCAGTTCAGCGGCGAAGGACGGAAAACTCTTCTCGTACTGGGCGGCCAGGGCCAGCAACTCTTGCTCGGCGCGGGCTTCGGCAGCGGCGGCGCGGCGGGCCCTGATCTTGGCGACCAGGCTCAGCCACAGGCGAACGCCGATGGCGGTGAACGAACCACCGCGCAGCACGTGGGCGCGGTTCATGGGAAGGCCGAAAGTTTGGGTAGCAACGCTCATGAGGATGTCCTCGGTAATGACTCTTTTGGAGTCGATGCCGAAAGTATGGGTAAACCCTAGACATGTTGCCAATGAATTGTTGTCATTTGTTATATTCGTTTGGTGAATGACTTCATTGGGATTTGATCGCCATGAAATTCGCCAACCTCGACCTGAACCTGCTCAAGGTCTTCGACGCCGTGATGGCAGAGCGCAACCTGACCCGCGCCGCCGAGCGCCTGGCGATGACCCAGCCGGCGGTCAGCCACGCGCTGAAGCGTTTGCGCGAGACCCTGGGCGAGGAATTGTTCGTCCGCCAGGCCTTTGGCATGAAGCCGACCGCCCGCTCCGACGAGCTGTGGCCCGAAGTGCGGACCATCTTGGCGCGGCTGCAAAGCCTGCTTGATCCCGGCGCTTATGACCCCTGCGCCGAAGAACACACCTTCCGCATCGCCATGGCCGACGCCACCTCGGCGATGGTGCTGCCGCCGCTGATCCACGATCTGGAAAGCATCGGCGCGTTGGCCAATGTGCATGTGCTGCCGCTGACCACCCGCGACCCGCGCGCACTGCTGGAACAGGGCGAAGCGGATTTCGCCATCGGCTACTTCCCCGGTGCGATGGCAGCGCTGCAGGGCCAGGGCAGCCCGTCCACCATCCGCCAGCGACGGCTTTACGAGGGCGAGTACGTTTGCGTGATGCGCATGGGCCACCCGCTGGCCAGCGCCACGCTGGACCTGGACGCTTACTGCGCCGCCCGCCATCTGCTGGTGAGTTTTTCCGGCCGGCCGCACGGCTTTGTCGATGAAGCGCTGAGCGCGATGCAGCGCAGCCGTCGCATCGTCATGACGGTCAACCAGTTCTTCACTGCCGGGCGGGTGGTGGCGCAGTCCGATCTGCTGACCGTGCTGCCCGCGCACTTTGTCGAGGCAACCGGCTACCGCGGCCAGTTGCTGGAGCGCTTTTTGCCGGTGCCGCTGGCGCGGGTCAATGTCGATTTGCTCTGGCATTTGCGCAGCGAAGGCCGCAGCGCCGAGATGTGGATGCGGGAACGTCTGGTTGCAGCGGCTGCCCGGGCGGCGACAATCGTGGCATGAGCATCCCTTCCAACCCCAACGCCCCCACCAACACCGACCTGAGCGACGCCGAGTTCGAAGAACTCGACGAATTGCTCGCCACCACGCCCGCGCCACTGCAGGCGCTCGACGCGTCGATGCTGGACGGCTATCTGTGCGGCGTGCTGGTGCAGCCCCGCCTGATCGACAGCGAAGAATGGCTGCCGAACATCTTTGATTACGACGGCGGCGTGCTGCCCGATGACGTCGATGCCACCTGGTTTGAGCGCATCCGCGAATTGGTCGAGCGCCGCCACAAGGCGCTGAACCGGGCGATGGTTGAAGACGGCTGGTTCGACCCGGTCGTGCTTGATCTGGACGAACAAAGCGAACCCGACGAATCCGCGCCCGAGGGTGAGTCCGCCGAAGATGCCGCTGCCCGTGAGAGCTACGCCGTGCTGAGCCCGATCTCGCGCACCCTGATGCCCTGGGTCGCCGGTTTTCAGCACGCCTGCCTGTGCTTCCCCGAGTTGTCCGACATGGCCGACGACGGTGTGAGCACCGCGATGGCGCGGCTTTATCGTCATTTGCCGGCCGAAACCGCCGAAGAAAAGGAAGTCGTCGCCCTGCTGAACCGCGACCATCCGCTGAACGATCTCGACGATGCCATCGAAGAGTTGGTCGTCACCGTGGCCGACCTGTGCAGCCTGACCGAAGAGCAGCGCTACAAGGTCGAGACGCTGGTGCGCGAAGGACCAAAGCTGGGGCGCAATGATCCCTGCCATTGCGGGTCGGGGCGTAAGTACAAGGTTTGCCACGGTTCCAACTGATGCGCCTGCAGCTGCTCTCGGACCTCCACCTGGAGACGGAAGCGTTTGACCCGACACCGGCGCCCGACGCCGAATTGCTGGTGCTGGCCGGCGATGTGGACAGCGGCTGGGGCGGGCTGCAGAAGTTCCGGGGCTGGCCGGTACCCATCCTCTATGTACCCGGCAACCACGAGTACGACCAGCGGGATTTCGACGCCGCACGGGCAGGTTTGCTCGCCCTGTCGGCCGATCTCGGCTTCACGATGCTGGACGATGCAGCCACCGTCGTCACCGATGCCGAGGGCCGTCGCGTGCGCTTCCTGGGCACGACGCGTTGGAGCGATTTCGAGGTGTTTGGCGAGGCGATGCGGGCAAAGGCGATGCGCGCGGCCAGCTATTTCCAGCGCGGCATGGGGGCCACGCGGCATGGCCTGCCGTTCGACGCCGCAGCGGTGCGCGAAGAAGGCCTGCGTTGCCGCGCCTGGTTGACCGAGGCCCTGGCAGCCGGCGAGGTAACGGCCGATTGGGATGCCACGGTGGCCATCACCCACTTTGCGCCGAGCCTGAAAAGTGGCGACCCGCGCTTTGGCAGACAGCCGGGCACAGCCAGTTTTTGCAATGACGACGAGACGTTGATGCCCGGTGCCCGGTTATGGCTGCACGGCCATGTGCATTTCCAGCACGACTATCGGGTGGGCAAAACTCGGGTGGTCAGCAACCCACGCGGCCACGGGCGCAAGGGCGAGACGCTGCGGTTTGAACCGTTGAAGGTGATCGAGGTGTTCGGCTGACCGCCGTTCAGATGCGCTTGGGCGACATCCAAGCCAAGGGCGACTCGCCCAGCCGCTGGGCGCGCTGCGATTCCAGCTCAACTTCGGTGGTGTGCTGGCGATAGTCCGGCTCTTCACTCAGCGCCAGCGATGCTTCCATTCCAAACGCCGTGCCCATGTCTGCCGGGTCTTGGGCATGAACGGTTGCGGCATTGCGGCGGAAAAAGCGCAGTGAGGGAGTGAATCGCATGGCAAACCTCGGCAGGGTGAGTTGCGGTCAAAAGCACCGCCTAAGACAGAGTGTGCTTGTTGCCCCGTCGAGAGGAACCCCCAAACTGAATGGGAAAGTCGTCGCAGTTGGGGAAAAGTCACGACTATTTCGTAACTCTTTATTTCAGGCGAGTGGGCGCAGGCCCTGAAGACACCAAATCTCCCCATTTATGGGGATATGGCCTGTCCCCTGACACCGCTATGCTGCACTGCAACAGATGCCCACAATCCGACGGGCACGCCAGGGAAGCGTCAAACCATGAATGCAATCGTTTTAAAGTGGCTCAGCATGAGCTTGATCGGCACCGTCGTGCTCTGCGCGCTGTGGCTTGCGGGCTCGGTCCGCCGCAGCGACATCTCGCCCATGCGTGATGCTGCGGCGCCTGCGCCTGTCACGGTGGTGGTCGCAGCACGCTGAATTGGCCCCGCGCAGCGAGCCAGATCCCGGCAGCGTTATTCTCCAGGGTGCGCCATAAGCGCGTCTTTGTCCCTGGGGAGCTTGCATGAGAATCGTCGTTTTAGGTGCCGGCATCATCGGCATCAGCACCGCCTGGTATTTGCTGGAACAAGGCCATGAGGTGACGGTGGTGGATCGGCAGCCCGACGCGGCGCTGGAAACGAGCTTTGCCAACGGCGCGCAAATTTCCGTCTGCTTTTGCGAACCCTGGGCCAATGCCGGCGCGCCGTTCAAGGTGGCCAAATGGCTGTTGCGCGACGATTCGCCGCTGCTGTTTCGCCCCCGGCTGGACCCGGCGCAATGGCGTTGGGGCCTGAGCTTTTTGACGCAGTGCACGACGGCGGCCTTCGAGCGCAATGTCGAGCAATTGGTGCAGCTGGGGCGCTACAGCCACGAGTCGCTGAAGACTTTGGTGGCCGAGACCGGCATCGAGTACAACCGGCTGGAGCGCGGCATCCTGCATTTCTTCTCGACCCAGGCCGATTTCGAGGGCGGCGTGATCGCGGCCGACATCATGCGCAACCATGGCGTGGATCGCCGTGTGCTCAACCGCGACGAGGTTTTGAAGGTTGAGCCAGCGCTGGCCAATTTCGGAGGCCAGATCTTCGGCGGCACCTACACGCCCAGCGACGAATCGGGTGATGCCCGGGTGTTCACCCAAAAGCTGGCGCGGCTGTGCGCCGAGCGCGGCGCCACCTTTCTCTACAACCACGATATCGGCGCGTTCTCGCGCAGCGGCCAGGGCGTGGACGGCGTGCAGATCAGCTCGCGCGACACCCAGCAGCGCCGCGTGCTGAAGGCCGACGCCTTTGTCGCCGCCCTGGGCAGCTACACGCCCGCCCTGATGCAGCCGCTGGGTGAGTGCCTCAACATCTATCCGGCCAAGGGCTATTCAGCCACCCTGAAGCTCAAGCGCCCCGAGGCGGCCAGCGTCGTCAGCCTGCTGGACGACACCCGCAAGATCGCGATTTCGCGCCTGGGGGACAGCATCCGCATCGCCGGCACGGCCGAACTGACCGGCTTCGATCTGAGCCTCGATACGCCCACCGCCAAGGTCCGCTGCGAGGCCCTGGTCAAGCGTTACGAAGAGCTGTTCCCCGGCGTGGCCGACCTGTCCGAGCGCAATTACTGGACCGGTCTGCGCCCCAGCACGCCCAACAACATCCCCTACATCGGCCGCAGCACCAAGGCCGCCAATGTGTGGATCAATGCGGGCCACGGCACCCTGGGCTGGACCCATGGCGCGGGTTCGGGCCGGGCGCTGGCTGAGTTGATGGCGGGCCGACATCCAGCGATGAACTTCGACCATTACGGCCCGGTGGCGTTCAAGGCGGCGACGGCGACGGTTTAGCGCGGGCGAGGGCGCCCGCTACAATCCGCGCCCTCTATGAGTTCCTCCGCCTCCTCCCCTTCAGCGCCGTCTTTTTGCGCCATCGACTTCGGCACCTCGAATTCGGCTATCGCCATCCCCCGTCAAAACGAAACCGGCATGCGCCTGGTTGAGCTGGAGCCCGGCCATCTGACGATGCCCACGGCAGTGTTCTATTTCGTCGACGGCAAGCATGACGCCGATGGCCCGCCGCGTGCCTTTGGCCGTGCGGCCGTGGCGGCCTACATCGAAGGCTCGGACGGGCGGCTGATGCGCTCGATGAAGAGCATCCTCGGCTCCGGCCTGATCGACCAGACCACCGATGTGGGCGGCGGCCGTGGGGCGAAATATGCCGACATTCTGGCCGGCTACCTGAAGCGCTTGCACAACACCGCCCGGGTCGCCGCCAATGGCGCACCACTGAACAAGCTGGTGCTGGGCCGGCCGGTGTTTTTTGTCGATGGCGAACCGGCGCGCGACGCGCAGGCGCAGGCCTCGCTCGAAGGCGCGGCCCACGCGGCGGGCTTCGACGAGGTGCATTTCCAGTTCGAGCCGATTGCGGCGGCGTTCGACTTTGAAAGCGGCATCAGCCGCGAAAAAATCGTGCTGGTGGCCGATATCGGTGGCGGCACGTCGGACTTTTCGGTCGTCCGCGTCGGCCCGCAGCGGATGAGCCGCATCGACCGTCGCGATGACATCCTGGCCAACCACGGCGTCCACATCGCCGGCACCGACTTCGACCGCCATGTCGAGCTGGCCAGCATCCTGCGCGAATTTGGCTACCGCTCGTTCGGGCCTGAACGGGCAGGCAGCCCGGCCCGCGAGGTGCCCAGCGGCGTCTATTTCGATCTCGCCACCTGGCACTTGATCAACACCGTCTACAGCCCCGGCCGCACCCATGAGCTGCGCCAGATGAAGAGTTTTTACGGCAATCCGCTGCACCACAAGCGGCTGATGACGGTGGTTGAAGAGCGGCTGGGCCACGAGCTGGCCGGCCGGGCCGAGGGCGCCAAGATCGCCGTCTCGGGCGGCGGCGACACGGTCATCGACCTGAGCGCGGTCGAGAGGGGACTGACCGTGGATCTCAGCGAGGCCACGGCCATCGAGGCGCTCAATGCCGACCTCGGTCGCATCGTCGCGGCGGGCCGTGAAACCGTCGCCCAAGCCGGGCTCAAGCCCGAGCAGATCGACGCCCTCTACTTCACCGGCGGCTCAACCGGCCTGCGCCTGCTGGCCGAGCGTATCGCTGCCGACTACCCGGCCGCCGAGCTGGCGCGCGGTGACCGCTTTGCCTCGGTCGCCACCGGCCTGGGCCTGCACGCAGCCCGCCTGTTCACTCAGTAACGCCCACGCGGCGGCGGGCCGCGCCGGGCTGGCGGCTTTTGCGCCACCGGCCGTGGCGGCGGGCGGCTGATGTCGGCCAGCAAGAAGGTTGCCACCACCAGGCTTTCCACCGCCTCGGCCAGGTCCTTGGGGGGCTCCAGCGTCTCGATCTCTTCGAGCAGGTCGTCGGCGTCTTCCAGGTCGTCCGGGTCCATGTGCATGAAGATCTGCGCCAGCGGCTCGAGCAGGTCGATGGGATCGCCCTTCATCAAGTCCGGGAACAGCGAGGTGGCCAGGCCAAAGCCCGCCACCCAGGGGAACACCACTTCGGAGGGCTCGGCCTCGTCTTCCAGCTCAAACACCCAGGGGTCGAACCACTGGCGATCGACGATGGCCTGGTTCAGCTCGGCGTGGCGGCGCTTCACCAGGGCGATCAGGGTGCGCGAATCAAAGCCCTCGGGCGGGGCGCGGCCCTCGTCGCTGTCCATCACATGGCGGGTCCAGTTGAAGGTGGGCACAGCCTTGGGCTGCAACAGCACGCCGATCAGATAACCGTCGAGCATGCTGACGTCCAGCGACTCCAGTGGCGCAGGCACGGCGTCGAGCAGGGTCTGCAACTGGGCCATCTCGGCCTCGCTGAGCGGCTGGACGGCGGCTTTGGGCGTGGCCGAGGGCTTGGCGGGCAGTTTGGCTGCTGTTTTGGCTGTCGGTTTAGCAAACGGCCGGTGCGCAGGTTGCGACGGTTTTTTGTGCGTGTTGTTCATGTGCCGGATTGTCCCGCTGAAACCACAACCTGGGTTTAGTTCGACATCGCACGGTCGAATTTGCCGCCAAGCCTCAGGATTGAGGGCATGAAGATACGCCTCGGTTTTGAAATGGCCTACCAGTGCCCCCAGCCCACGCCGATGATCTTGGCGCTGAGCGTCCATTACTCGCGTGCGCACGATTTGTTGCGGCCCGACCATCTCAAGACCGATCCGCCGGTGCCCGTCACCGCCTACCGCGATCTGTTCGGCAACTGGTGCAGCCGCCTCGTCGCCCCGGCCGGGCGTTTTGTGATGCGCACTGACGCGCTGGTGTATGACGCCGGCGAGGCCGATGTGATCGCGCCCTGGGCGGTGCAGACGCCGGTTGAACACCTGCCCGAATCGACCCTGGTCTATCTGCTCGGCAGCCGCTATTGCGAAACCGATGTGCTGTCGGAAACCGCCTGGCAGCTGTTCGGCCATGGCCCCACCGGCTGGGCGCGGGTGCAGGCGATCTGCGATTTCGTCCACAAGCACATCGTCTTTGGTTATCACAATGCCCGCCGCACCCGTACCGCTGCCGAGGCCTACAACGAAAAGGTCGGCGTCTGCCGCGACTACGCCCACCTGGCCATCGCGTTTTGCCGCTGCATGAACATCCCGGCCCG
Source organism: Burkholderiales bacterium (assembly GCA_038327205.1). Taxonomy (GTDB): domain Bacteria; phylum Pseudomonadota; class Gammaproteobacteria; order Burkholderiales; family Burkholderiaceae_C; genus Paucibacter_A. Next base: position 8,497 of record JBBQKT010000094.1, read on the forward strand.
CTATTGCACCGGCTACCTGGGTGACATTCGCATCCCGCCGATTCCCGGCCCGATGGACTTTGCCGGCTGGTTCGAGGCCTATCTGGGCGACCGCTGGTACACCTTCGACGCCCGCAACAACACGCCCCGCATCGGCCGCGTGCTCGTCGCCCGGGGCCGTGACGCCAGCGACGTGGCGCTGACCAGCACCTTCGGCCCAAACACGCTCGAAAGCTTCAAGGTCTTCACCGACGAGGCGGTGGACGGCGTGGTGCCGGAGAGCGGTGTTTACGGGTTCAACAACGGCAGCCAGGCCTAGTTCTGATTCGAGCCTGCCGGACCTTGGTCTGAATCGCCCCCAGCTTCAGGCGCTGCTCGCCGCCCCGGTGCGTGACCGGCCGCTTCCGCCTTGCAATCTGGCGGCCTGGGTCAGCGATCAAATCTGATGCTGCCCCGCAGCGGCTTGAGCAGCTCGCTCAGCCCGTTGTGGTCAATCTCGAGCGACAGCAGCCGCCCGGTTGAGATGGTTGCCTGGCCGGTCGGCCACGTGAGGCGCGTGGGCTAAGCCATCCCCCCCACGCAGACACGGTAACGATCTTGACGGCCGTCAATGGCCGCCACTCGAAAAGTCGCATGCTGTGCCGTTCATCCCGACCGACGAGAAACAGGGGGCCGATCGTGAAACTCCTCAACTTTCTGTGCAGTGCTTTGCTTGGCTTGCTGTTGGCGGGAGGTGCCCGCAGCGAGGGGGTTCTCGTCGTTGATGCGCCGCCAACGACCCAGTCGCCCACCAAGGTCACGCTGAAGGTGGCGGACGATGGCCTCGCGCGCCTGCGGCTAAAGTGGTCCGGCGCGAACGATGGCAAGGAGCGTGTGGACTTTTCGCTCTCCCCGTTCAAGGCCAGCGGACAGCCAGATGCCGCGGTGGGGCTCGAAAGCGGTGCCGCCGCGCCCGGCGCAGCGCGCACTCGCCTGCAGCAGATGGAGGTCTCGGCCCAGGGCACTGAGTTGTTGTTGTCCGGCGCCAGCCTGACCGCCGATGTCAGCTATGTCGGCGAACTCGCTGCCACGGTGGGTCAGCGGCAGACTCTGCTGTGGGAGATCACCCTGCTGCGTCCCGGCGCCGTGTCGGCCTTCCGCTGCCCGGCTGGCGCGCAGATCGTCGGGGCCGACGGCTCGACGGCCATCGCATTTCCGCGCTCGGCCCTGCTCGATGCGACCACGGTCGACCTCCGCTTGTCGCCCTTCATCTCACCCGATAAGGAACTGGGCCAGGTGGGCTTTGCGGGGGCAGAGCCGGGGCGTGGGCTGCAGTCCGCGTTGGCCAACGTGGCGCTCCAGGGCCCTCAACTTGTGCCTGCGCTGCGCACAGTTGGCCTGACCGAGGGCAGCACCTACAGCGGCCGGCTGAGCTTCATCATCGCGGCGCGTACGGTCGCCGAATGCCCGCTCGAATTGACGATGCCCAAGCTGGCCAAGGGCGAGCTGATGACCGACATCACCTCGCTGACCCGAACGGTGACGCTGCCGCTGCCGCCACCTTTCGACGGCATCAGCGGCTCGCTGGGCGAAGCGAGCCTGTCGCTGCGCCTGTTCGAGAAATCACGGCTGCGGCGGATCGATGGCATCACGGCCGTGATCGACGGCACGACGGCGTCGCCGAACGGCAGTTTCGAGCCCAGTCGGCATCTGGCGTTCCGCATCAACGACACCGAGACGCCCGACTTCCTGCAGTTCGCGCCGGTGTCTGCCCAAGCGCAGGCGCGCGCTGCGCGCACGCTCGAAGCCGGTGAGCAGATGAACGTCGAGATGCGCTTCAAACAGCTGGGCGCGGGCGCCTACACCTTCGCCTTGCGCTTCGTCGGCGCCAACGGCGCAACGCCGTCGCCCAAGGTCGATATCACCCTCAATGTGCGCCACCACTGGGGGTGGGCGGTGGTGGCCGTGATGTTGGCGCTGCTGGTCTCCTTCGTTGTCAGCAAGGGCATCGTCAACTGGCGCGAGCGCCTGCGCATCCGGCGCCGGGTGTGGCAGCTCAAGCAGGAGCGCTTCGACCGCCACATCGACATTCCGGCCGTGGCCTTCCTGCATGTCGTGCTTGAACAAACTACGCAGCTCGTTGATCGTTCGTGGTTCCTGGCGCCGCCGCCGAGCGTGAATGACTTCCTGGCCCGTGCCGAGCGCGTGGCCAGCGTGATGCGGCGCTACAGCGCGATCGACGCTGCGCTGGACGCGGCGGTGTGCGCCAATTCGGTGAAAGATCATTACCGTGAAGAGGTCGTCCGGGCGATGGGCCGCATCGGCCCGCAGCCGCTCGACCAGGCCACGACGGACAAAGTGGTCGAAGATATGGGCGTGATCGCCGCGCACCTGGCTGACAACCCCGGCGTCTGGTACTGGACCCACCTGACGATCGAAGCCAAGGGGCTGGCGAAACTGGCGCGCAACATCGAACCCTTGCTGCGCGGCG
>JBBQKT010000095.1:0-10822 GCA_038327205.1 Burkholderiales bacterium
GCTTCAGGGCGAAAGAGCATGAAAGGCGTAAAAGCCGGGGCTCAAAGGCCCCGGAAGTTGTCAACAGGTGACAACAAAGAGGGCTTGCTTACCAAGTGCCCTTGGGGGCCGGTGCCTCGACGGCATCGACGCTGACCAACGCATCTGCAACGAACCAAGTGCCCTTTGGTGTGCCACCGCCGACGAGATGCAGCAGGCTGGCGTCGATCTCGACGGGCCCGGTGGCTTGGTCTTGGGCATTGATGAGGGCTTGCTTTGCGGTTTGGTTTTGCATGGTGTGTTCCGGCTTAAGGGCTGTGGTTTAAAAGGAATCAACGTGAATTGGATTCCATCAGCACCATGCCAATGCCGTAACTGTCAACTCTTACAGTGTGGGGGGGCGTAAAAACGCGTAGTTTCAACGAATCAGTCCAAGGCGCAGGGCCTTCAAGACTGCTTGATGCTTGCTCTTGCAGTTCAGCTTGTGCATGGCGCTTTGCAAATGGAGCACCACGGTGCGTTCGGTGATGCTGAGGATGCCGCCCACCTCCCAGGCTGTTTTGCCATCCATCGTCCAGCGCAGCACTTCCAGTTCGCGTGGGCGCAGCCGGGGTTGTTCCAATTGCGCCTCGACCGGCAGCAGCAGACGCAAGGCGGCATCCAGCGCGTGCACAGCAAACAACTGCATATCGGCCACCAAGCGGATCAATTCGGTGGAGTCGACAGGCATCGCATCATTGCGGTTCATTCCCAGTAAAAAATGCCTGCCCTCGGGCAGATGCAAGGCGAGGCAGACGCCGGTGCAGTAGCCGAAGTGGGCCTGGGTTTCCCACAGTGCACCCGCGCCGTGATCGACATAGGTTCGTTGGTCCCAGACGATGGGAACGCTCTGGCTCTTGCAATGCTGCATGACCGGGTCGCTCATGCCCAGCCGCGGGTCATTCCAGGTTTCCTTGAATCCAGGGGGGCAGTTGTCAATGGTGATGAATTCCGAACGCCCAAGCGTATGGTCAACCACCGTCATCGCGGAAAACCTCTCGAACCCCATCGACCGGGTGAAGTTGCCAATCTCTTGGCCGAACTCCTCACGGCTGCGTGCTTCAAGCACGGCTTTGTATCCACCCTGCAGCATCGACAAACTTTCGTTTAAAGCCAGCGCCCTCTTGGTGCAAAGCGCTGCCCGTCCGACGACCCCCTGACAAGGTTGACAGCTGGCGCACCGAACCGTTCTTCAGCACACTGGCTTGCGCACCCGCACTCAACCACATCACCTATCTTTTAAAAATGACACCTGCTTGGATTGTGTACGCTTGGCCCCGCGTTTTGTATGAAGCGGTGTATGCGCCGAGGCTGCAGTTCGCGCACTTGAGCACCCAAGTTATGGAGCAGGGCGACGCCCGGCGTCCTGCCTGCGGGCAAACCCTGTGGTTGGGCGACGACGGCGAGCGCCAGGCGGGCGTGGCCTGGGACTGGGTCAGTCTGCCGGCCGGGCTGGTGGCGATGGTCGATCCGATGTCGCTGGTGACCAATCTGCAGTTCTTGAGCGCCGGTGGCGAGGTGCTGGCACCGCTCGAATCGGTGCGCCGATTGAACGAAATCGTGCACACGCTGCCCTGGCAATATGAGGTGCAGCGCGCACTCACGACACGGCATTGACCGGCGCTGCGATCAGCGGGAGACGGCACCCCGCATCGAGCGCGCCACATAGGCCAGGCAGGCCACGGTCAGTGCCACGCCCACCAGCACCGAGGGCAGCACCTGGGCGGCGGTCAAGGCTTCGCCCTTCAGCACCCACATCATCAAGGTGTTCTGGGCCAGGCCGGGCACCCACAAATACCAGGGCGCGTCGCCGCTGGGGTTCAGCAAGCTGACCATCGGGGCCAGCGCCACCAGCGTGATGACCAGGGCGCTGCCGGCCTGTGCTTCCTTGAAGGTCTTGGAGCGAATGGCCAGCGCCATCAGCAGCGCACCGAGGCCCGCCGCCAGCGGCAGTTGCAGCAGCAAGAAGGCCATCACTTCATGCGCGCCGAACTGAAACATCGCTTGCAGACTGTCGCTTTTGAGCAGCCATTGCGCGGGGATGAAGCTCAGGCAGGACAGCAGGCCCACCGCCAGCCCCAGGGCTGCCACCGCCCCCCATTTGCCCAGCACCAGGGCAATCTGCTGCACCGGATTCATCAGCAGCGGCTCCAGTGACCCGCGTTCGCGCTCGCCCGCCGTGCTGTCCAGCGCGGCGGTCAATGCGCCGTAGAGCACCGCCATGATGATGAACATCGGGATGATGCCGGTGATGCGCGCGGCACGGGCCTGGCCGCTGGCGAGGTCGCGCTCTTCCACCTCGACGGGGCTGAGCAGGTCGGTCGACACACCGCGCAGCGCCAAGTTCAGTGCTGCGCGTTCGCGGTTGAAGCCGCTCAGCAGGCGCTGCAAGCTGCCGACGCCGCCGGCGGCGCGTTGGTTGGCGCTGTCGCTGACGATCTCAAGCGTTGGCTGCTCACCGTGCAGCAGCTCGGCCTCGAAGTCTTTGCCGATCACCAGCACCGGCTCCAGCAGGGTGGTGGCGCGCAGCTTGGCCTCGTAGCCTTCGGGGGCGACCTTGACCGTGTAGGTCTGCCGCTCCAGATAGTTGCGCAAGGTGGGCGCATTTTCGATGCCGGCCACCAGCACTTCGCGCTTTTCGGCCCGGTCTTCGAGTGACGAAATCAGGCTGGAAAGCGCCAGCAGCAGCAGCGGGCCCATCAGCACAGCGGGCACCAGCAGGCGCATGAGGGTGCGGCGGTCGCGCAGTGCGTCGACCACCTCCTTGGCCAGCACAACGGCGACGTTTCTCATCAATCCGGTGTTGCTCATGCGGCCAGGCCCTCGATGTTGTTGAATGCAAGCTTGACGAAGGCGTCCTCGAAGCGGGTTTCACGGGCCATGGCCAACAGCTCTTCGACCGTGCCCTCGGCCACGCTGCGACCCTGCGCCACGATGACGACGTGCTCGCACAGCAGCTCCACCTCTTGCATGATGTGGGTCGAAAAAACAATGCATTTGCTGCCGCCTTCGGGGCTACGCAGATGGCGCAGGGCCGCCCGCAGGCTGCGCGTGGCCAGCACGTCGAGGCCGTTGGTGGGCTCGTCCAGCACGATGTTGGCGGGGTCGTGCACCAAGGCGCGGGCCAGTGCGGTTTTCATCCGCTCGCCCTGGCTGAAACCCTCGGCCCGGCGGTCAAGGATGCTGCCCATGTCGAGCAGTCGGGCCAGCTCCTCGGCGCGGGCGTTGGCGGCGTCGGCTTCCATGCCTTGCAGGCGGCCGAAGTAGATGATGTTCTCGCGCGCCGACAAGCGCGGGTAGAGGCCGTGCGCATCGCCCAGGATGCCCATCTGCGCCAGCGCCTCGCGGGCTTGGGAGGCGACCGGAATACCGTCCACCGTGATGCTGCCGCTGTCGGGCTGGAACAGGCCGCCCAGCATCCGCAAGGTGGTGGTCTTGCCCGCGCCGTTGGCACCCAAGAGGCCTGTGATGCGGCCGCTCGGCGCATTGACGCTCACGCCCCGCACCGCATGAACGATCTGCTTCGCTGCTCTTTTCAGCAGCGAACCGCCGCTGCGCGAGCTGAAGGACTTGCTGACGTTGTTGATCTCGATCATGGCTGCACCTGGGGGGTCACAAAGGCCGGGGGGCGCGGGATCTTGGTGGCGCAGGCGGCGTCTTGCGGCAGGGCCAGCGCGTCGGTTTTGGCATCGATGAAGCGGAACAGCACGTCGCGCATGCAGCCCACGCCCATCACGCCGTGACCGGCTTGCGGCACCACGATGTGTTGCGCCAGGCCGCCCAGGGCCTGGGCCACCCGCTCGCCATGGCGTGGCGGCGTGGCCGGGTCGGCCCCGCCGCTGAGCAGCAAAACCGGCGTGGTGGCGGGCGGCACCAGGTAGAAGGCGGCGGGCACCTCGCCACGCGGCCAGGTCTTGCAGGCGGCGCGGTAGAGATCGGCATCCGAGCTGCCGAAGTCAGTGCCGGCTTCTGGTTTTAGCAAGGCGAGCCTAGGCACGTCCTCCGCGCAGACGACCGAGAAGTGCATGCCCATGGCCAGCTTCATGCCTTTTCCGCTGCCCAGCGCACCACTCAGACCCAGCAGCCCTTCGAAGCGACCGCTGGCCGCCGCCGTGTGAATGGCGGCCGGCAGGGCCGCCGCGAACGCGGGCACATAAAGCGGCGAGCGCACGCTGCGCAAGAGGGTGTCGCGGGTCAGCGTGAAGCGTTCGGGCAGGCCGGTGAGCGGATGGTTGAGGCTGACCTCTCGCGGCAGGCTTTTCAGCAGCGCCTGCCAGTCGGCACGCAGGGCGGGGTAGCGCTGAGTGCAATCAGCAGCCTTCTCGCAGGCGGCGAACACGGCATCGAGCGCCGCCTGGCCGTCGATCGAGAAGCTGGCCGGCAGCACCATGTCCGGCGGGGCCACGCCGTCAATCACCGTGCGCCGCACCTTGGTGGGGAACAGGCGCAGATATTCGAGCGCCGCCCGCGTGCCGTAGCTGGCACCGACCAGGTTCCACTGCGGCACGCCCAGCGCCGCGCGCACGGCGTCCATGTCCTGCATGGCGAGGGTGGTGGTGAAAAAGCGCAAATCACCGTACGGCAACTTCATCAGCTGGGCCTGGCAGGCTTGCAGGCGCGCCATCTGCTTGGCGGCATCCAAGGCCTCGGCCACCGGCAGCCGGCTTTCGTCTGCACATTCGAGCGGGGCCGATTTACCGGTGCCGCGCTGGTCGACAAACACCAGGTCGCGCCGGTTATTCAGCCGCGACAACCGGGGCAGCACGGCGGATGCGACGCTGATCGCGCTCTGCCCCGGCCCACCGGCCAGCAGCAGCACGGCATCTGGCTGCTTGTTGCGCGCCATCGCCGGGACGACGACGTAATGCACATCGATTTGCACGCCGGTCGGTTGGGCGGGGTCCAGCGGACGCTTGACGATGCCGCATTGCACCTCGTTGGCCAGGCCCTCGACGCGGCAGGGCGTGGTCGGATTGCCGGCGGCTTGCGCTGAATGCGCCATCAGCAGCAACACCAGCGCCGTGGCCACCGTCAGTGCCACCACCCTGTAAATTTGCCTTCGTTGTCGCCTGCTCGCCATGTCTGTCCTCCTTGATGGGGCGGATTATCGGGAGGTGGGCGCAGCGACGGCCCGGGCTTGCGGCGAATGGCGGTTGGACGGGACAAACGTACCGATTGCGGGTGATGACTGGCTATTCAGCCTGCTCGCGTCGGCCGAACATCCCCCAGCCTTCCATCGACAACACCTGCTCATCGTGCTGGTTGAAGACCGCCCAGTCCGAGCGCACCAAGCCGATCTGCGGCCGCTTGGCGCTGACCCGTGCTTCCAAGGTCGTCATCCGCACCCGCAAGGTGTCACCCGGCCGCACCGGCTTGAGCCAGCGCAAGTTGTCGATGCCCGGTGAGCCCTGGCTGGTGGAATCGTTCAGATAGCCGTCGCACATCATCCGCATCACCATCGCGCAGGTGTGCCAGCCACTGGCCGACAGGCCACCAAAAACGCTGGCCTCGGCCGCTGCGTCGTCCAGATGAAAGGGCTGCGGATCAAAGGCGGTGGCAAAGGCCAGCACCTCATCGCGGCTGACGGTCTTGCCGCCGAATTCGCGCACTGCGCCGACGGGGAAATCTTCAAAGGCATAGGTTTTCATGGAGGCACCGGTTGGACGGCGGCAATCGATGGTGTTCAGCCAGCCGTGGCTCCCCGCTTCGACTACCGCCCGGCATTCTCACCCCGCCGTGCATTAAGCTGTTCCGCCACCTCATCACCAGGACCCCAACATGCAAGCGAGTCAGCGGTCGGTACGTCGATCGATCATGGGGCTGCTGCTTGCCCTGTCAGCCATTCCCCCGAGCTGGGCCGAAAAGCTGACGATCTATGGCGACGACAGTTACCTGCCGGTGATCTACGCCGACAAGGTGAAGGCCCGGCCGGCGGGTTTTCTTGTTGATCTTCTCAAGCGCGCCGAGGCCTACAGCGGCGACGAATATGAGGTCGAGGTGATGCCCTGGAAGCGCGCCTATGAGATGGCCCGCCGCGGACAGGCCGGGCTGATCGGGGTCTCGCGCACGAGCGAGCGAGCGGCGCTGTTCGACTTCTCGCGCCCGGTCTACAACGACGACATCCACCTGGTCGTGCTCAAGGGCAAGGAGTTCCCGTTCACGCAGCTGAGCGACCTGCGCGGCAAGCTGGTGGGCGGCGTCAACGGCGCGAGTTACGGCGACGTGGTCGACAAAGCGATCAACGAGGGCCTGTTCAAAATGGACCGGGATGTGGGGCAGACCAGCCGCCTGCGCAAGCTGCTGATCGGCCGCCTGGATGCTGCGCTGATCGGCAACGGCGTCGCCGGCTTCGAGCAGGTGCTGGCCAGCCACCCGGAGCTGGTCGTGCATCGTGACGAGCTCGTGCTGCTGCCGGTGCCTGTGACCCGTGATCCGCTCCACCTCGCGTTTGCGAAGGACATGAACAAATCCGCCGCGATCGCACGCTTCGATGCGGCCATCGCTCGCGTGCAGCGCGAGGCCGGCGCCGTCAAGCGCTGACGGGCTGCCGGATGGTTGCAGTCATCCCGCCACAACGCAGCGCAGCGCGGCAGCAGCTGAGCGCCTATTTGCAGCGCCATCCCGCAGAGGCGGGCCGGCTGGCGGCGCTGCAGCGTCAGTTTGACGAAGACCCAGGCGATCTGTTCAGCCGCGCCAATATGCGCGGCCACATCACGACCAGCGCCTTCGTGCTTGACCCCGGCCTGCAGCAGATCCTGCTGATCCATCACGGCACGCTCAAGCGCTGGTTGCAGCCCGGCGGGCATCACGAGGCGGGGCAGAGTCTGTGGGAATCGGCGCTGCGTGAGGTGATGGAAGAAACCGGCGTGGCGGCGCTGTCCGCCTATCCGAATTTCGGGTCGGCCCTGCCGCTGGACATCGACAGCCATGCGATCCCGGCCAACCCGCGCAAGGGTGAGTTGGCGCATTGGCACCACGACTACGCCTACTTGACGATCGCCCCGCTGGACGCCGTGTTGCGGCCTCAGTTGGACGAGGTCAGCGGCGTGGCGTGGCGGCCGCTGGCATCGCTGGACGCTGCCGGCGAGGCCCGTTGGCGCAGCCTGCTGAGCAAGCTCGACGCACTGCGCCAGTCGTCGCAGGGTTGACATAGCGCATGCCCGGCCGGCGGGCAGCGGGGTGAAATGGCGCAAAGTGAGGGAAGCCAAAGATGTCAGGTCAGCCTGTGCCATGCGAGTTGCTGAGTTGGGACGAGAGTCAACGCTGGATTGACTTGATACCCGACGGCGTCCTTATCGTCGATGCCGAGGGCATCATCCAGGGTGCCAATATCGGCATGCAAGCCTTGTGCGGCCGATCAGCTCAGGCCTTGGTGGGGCAGCCGCTCGGCCTGTTGCTGCCGGCAGATCTGCTCGAGCGCCACCAGCACCACTTGGCGCGCTACTTTGCCCAACCGCAGGTGCGAGCGATGGGGCGGGTGCAGGCCTTGCGGCTGTGCCACAGCGACGGGCAAATCGTGCCGGTCGATATCTCCCTGGGGCTGTGCCGCCACGACGAGAAAGTCTGTGCGGTGGCGGTCATCCGCGATGTCACCGAGCTCCGAGCGCTGCACGAACAAGCGCGCCACCAGGCCATGCACGACAACCTGACCGGGCTTTACAACCGGGCGATGTTCGGCGAGTTGCTGGTGCAGGCCGTTGAGCAATGCCAGCGCTCGGCGCAGGTCATGGCGCTGCTGCTGCTGGATCTGGACGATTTCAAGTCGATCAACGATGGCTACGGCCACCATGTCGGCGACGCGGTGCTGGTTGAAGTGGCGCAGCGCATGCGTGGCTTGCTGCGCGGCAGCGATGTGCTGGCACGCCTGGGCGGCGATGAGTTTGCAGTGCTGCTGCGGGATCAGGACGACCCGAGTCAGGCTGAGCAGGTGGCTGAGAAGCTGGTGCAGGCCATCGGGCAGCCCTGGCGTCTGGGCCATCACGAGATGCGCCCCGGCGCGAGCATCGGCATTGCCTTGATGACCGCCGATGGGTCGGATGCCGCCACCTTGCTGCAGCGTGCCGATATGGCGATGTACCGCGCCAAGGAAGCCGGCCGGGGTTGCCATGCGGTGTACGACGCCGGCATGACCCATTTGATGGAACAAACAGCGCAGCTCAAGGGCCGGCTCAAGCGTGCGCTTGAAGCCGACGCCCTGCGTCTGCACTACCAGCCGCAGATTGACGCCCGCAGCGGTGCGGTCGTGGGGCTTGAGGCCATGCTGCGCTGGCATGACGCCGAGCTGGGTGAGGTGGAGCCGCTGCGCTGTTTGGCGGTGGCCGAGGGCACTGGGCTGATGCTGCCGCTGGGCGACTGGATGCTGAGCACCGCCTGCCAGCAGATCGCAGCCTGGGCGCGGCAGGGGCTGTGTTTGCGGGTGGCCGTCAAGCTGTCGGTGCATCAGCTGCGCCAGCCCGATTTTGCGCAGCGGCTCGGGGCTCTTCTTGAGCGCTGGGACGTGCCCGCGCCGCAGCTTGAACTGCAGATCACCGAAACCATTGCCATCAACCCGCGCATCCAGGCCTCCGGCATGCTTGAGTGCATTGCCGCCCTGGGCGTCAAGCTGACGCTCGACGACTTTGGCATGGGCTTTTCATCGCTGTCGCATCTACAGCAGCTGCCGGTGACGCGGCTGAAAATTGACCGGCAGTTCATCCAGGGCCTGCCCGGCCAGGCGCAAGACGCCGCGCTCATGCGGGCCCTCATCGGCCTGGCCGGCGCGCTGGGAAAGACGCTGGTGGCGCAAGGGGTCGAGACCGAGGCGCAGCGGGAGTTTTTGCAGCGCGAGGGCTGTGATGTGTTGCAAGGCCGGCTGTTCGCCCCAGACCTGCCGCCCGAGCAAATTGCCGCGCTGGTGGCAGGCTGTGCCGAGGGCGTCAGCTCTTCGTGGGCGGCGACTTGATCAAGGACGCGCAGGTGGCGCGCTGCTTGTCAGCGATCTCGACCTTGGCGCAGACGCCGTCGAGCTGGGTCTTCAAGCGTGTCACCACGGCAGCGCGCTGGCTGTCGGTGTTCCAGCTCACCAGGCTGCTGCCGACCTTTTGCAGCGAGCGCGCGCTGCGCTCGTAGAACGCCCCTTTGTCGCGCGCGCTTTCGGTGAACAACTGGCTGGCGGTCTGCTCGATCTTGGCCATGTCGGTGGGGGCCAGCTCGACCAGATTGGTGAAGTAATTCGCCCCCCATTGCAGCCGCGTGGCCGGGCCTTCACTGGTCTTGAAGGCCTCCTCGTACCAGCGCAGCGCTTCGGCCTTGTGGCCCTGCTTGCGGGCATTGCTGCCCAGCTGGCTCATCAGGTAATAGGGCGAATGGCTGCGCGTCAGGCTGGTTTTGAGCAGGGCGTCGCTGTCCTTCCAGAGCCCGGCGGCACCCAGCAGGTGGGCGGCACTGGTGATGACGGCTTGGCGCTCGTAGCCATCGCTGATCTCACGGTCGGCGCGGGCCGCGTGGGCGCGCACCTCGCCGGTCAGGGCGGCGCTGATCTTGGGGTTCACCACGTCCTTGGCCTGGCCGAGACGGGCCAGATCGACCCGCGCCTGCAGGGCGGTCAAGCGGTCGGCGCGCGACAAGCTGGTGTCGGCTTCCAGGCGCTTGAGCGCCGTCTCGAACTCGCCCAGCAAGGCGCTGCGCGCGCTGCCCGGCGCGGGCGCCAGACTGCGGGCGATGTCGGCGGCGCCATTGGTCAACACATCCATTTGCGTGCGCGATTCGGTGGCGCTGGCCAGCACCCTGCGCACACGCTGCTGCAGGGCCGCGTCGGCTGCGGGGCCGGGGTTGGCGGCATCGGTGGCAGCGAGGGACTTGAGCCACAGCCGCGTCGTCGTGGCCTCATCACTGCCCGCGCTCGCGGCAGCAAGCCGGGCCAGCAAGGCGGCGCGTTCGGCCGGCGTGGCGAGCTGCTGCTCGTCGGTTTCCCACGAATAGAACGCCAGCAGCCGCCACTCGTTGGCCGTCAGCGGTTTGCCGGCCTTGGCCTCGGCCAGCACGGTCTTGATCGGCCGCCCACCGGCCAGGCCAAGCTGCAGCACTTGCAGCACCTGGGGCGCATCCACCTCGCCGGGTAGGCGGGTGATTTCTTGCGCATCGGGGTTGAACAAAATCATCGTCGGGTAGCCACGCACCTTGAAGCGGCTGCCGAGCTTTTGCGCGCCGGGCGCATCGCCATCGATGTGCACCGCCACAAAGGCGCGCGACTGTTCGATGAAATCGGCCCGGTTGAACAGGGTCGCTTTCAGCTGGTTGCAAGGCGGGCACCATACCGCGCCCCAGTACAGCAGAAGCGGTTTTTTGTCGGCGCGAGCCTGCGCGAAGGCGCGCTCGACATCGGCATCGGCCGAGGCTTCCTGCCAGTCCACACCGGGGGCTGAGGCCGCGTGGGCGGTGAGTGGCAGCGCGAGGTTCAGGGCGGCAACAAGCAGGGCGATGGAAAACGATGGCTTCATGGTAGTGGCGGGTGATCGGCGATGCCCCATTGTGCGATCAGACCGTAGGCCGGCATCAGGCGGCAGTGAGTCGCTGTGCGAAGGCCGAGAAGCCCGCGCTCAGACCACGGACCTGCAGGACGGGCTGTATCTGCTACGGCCGGTAGATCTCCGCCACCGGCGCCCCGCCGACGCGCACATGGCCACGGTACATGCCTTCGGTGTTGAAGGGCAGGGCCAGCTCGCCGTTGGCCGAGACGGCGATCAGGCCGCCGCGGCCGTCCAGCAGCGGCAGCTTGTCCATCACCACCCGCTCGGCGGCGTCCTTCAGTGACAGGCCGGCGTAG
>JBBQKT010000096.1:0-10807 GCA_038327205.1 Burkholderiales bacterium
GAGGTGCCGCCCAGCAAGAAGCCGCGTGCCTGCATGTCGCCGGCCGCCCAGGCCAGATCGCCGATGCGCTGGAAGCCGAACATCGAGTAGTAGACGAAGAACGGAATCATCACCCGGTTGTTGGTCGAGTAACTCGTCGCGGCGGCGATCCAGGACGCCATGCCGCCCGCCTCGTTGATGCCTTCTTGCAGCACCTGACCGGCCTTGTCCTCGCGGTAATACATCACCTGGTCTTTGTCGACCGGGGTGTAGTTCTGCCCTGCGGGGTTGTAGATGCCGATCTGGCGGAACAGGCCTTCCATGCCGAAGGTGCGGGCCTCGTCGACCAGGATGGGGACAACGCGCGGGCCCAGTTGCTTGTCACGCAGCAGTTGCGTCAGGAAGCGGACGAAGGCTTGCGTGGTCGAGATCTCGCGGCCTTCGGCGGTGGCATCGGTCACTGACTGGAACACCGAAAGATCCGGCACCACCAAGGCCTCATCGGTCTTCGGCCGGCGCTTGGGCAAGTAACCGCCGAGGGCCTGGCGGCGCTCGTGCAAGTACTTCAGTTCCTGCGAACCTTCGGCTGGCTGGTAGAACGGCAACTTGTGCAGGTCTTCGTCGGCGATGGGGATGTTGAAGCGGTCGCGCATCGTCTTGATGTCTTCGTCGAGCAGCTTCTTGGTCTGGTGGGCGGTGTTCTTGCCCTCGCCGATCTTGCCCATGCCGTAGCCCTTGACCGTCTTGATCAACAGCACCGTCGGCTGGCCGACCGTGTTGACGGCCTTGTGATACGCGGCATACACCTTCTGCGGATCATGGCCGCCGCGCTGCAGGCGCCAGATGTCCTCGTCGCTCATCTTGCTGACCATTTCGAGCAGCTTGGGATGGCGGCCGAAAAAATTCTTGCGCACGAAGGCACCGTCATTGGCCTTCATCGCCTGGTAGTCGCCGTCGACCGTGTCCATCATGACCTTGCGCAGGATCTCGTCCTTGTCGCGGGCGAGCAGCGGGTCCCAATACGAGCCCCAGATCAGCTTGATGACATTCCAACCGGCACCCCGGAACTCGCCTTCGAGCTCTTGAATGATCTTGCCGTTGCCGCGCACCGGGCCGTCGAGGCGCTGCAGATTGCAGTTAACGACAAAGATCAGGTTGTCGAGCTTTTCACGCGCAGCCAGGCCGATTGCGCCCAGCGATTCCGGCTCGTCCATCTCGCCGTCGCCGAGGAAGACCCAGACCTTGCGCTGGCTGGTGTCGGCAATGCCGCGGGCATGCAGGTACTTCAGGAAGCGGGCCTGGTAGATCGCCATCAGCGGGCCGAGGCCCATTGAGACGGTCGGGAACTGCCAAAACTCGGGCATCAGCTTCGGATGCGGATAGCTGGAGAGGCCTTTGCCGTCAACCTCTTGGCGGAAGTTGATCAACTGCTCTTCGGTGATGCGGCCTTCCATGAAGGCGCGGGCGTAGATGCCCGGCGAGCTGTGGCCCTGGATGTAGAGCAGGTCACCGCCGTGCACCCCGCCTTCACGGGTGTCGTCGCCGTGCCAGAAATGGTTGAAGCCGCAGCCCAGCATGGTCGCCAGCGACGCGAAGCTGGAGATATGGCCGCCCAGATCGCCGCCGTCGTCCGGGTTGGCGCGGTTCGCGCGCACCACCATCGCCATCGCGTTCCAGCGCATGTAGGCGCGCAGGCGCTCTTCGATCTCGATATTGCCGGGGAAGCGTTCTTCCTGGTCGGTCGGGATGGTGTTGACGTAGGCGGTGTTGGCTGAGAACGGCACGTCGATGCCGGCCTGGCGGGCATGGTCGATCAGCGTTTCGAGCAAAAAGTGAGCGCGCGGGTGGCCCTCTTCGCCAATGACGGCCGAGAGGGCGTCCAGCCACTCCTTCGTCTCCAGCGAATCGGTGTCATTGGCGGCGGCGCCGAGGAAAGTTTGCGGCTGCGCGGACATGGGTGTCTCCTGATGGGGTCGGCGGGGCGGTGGAAATGCGCCCGTTGAATTGATTGGATGCGATCCTCTAATCAAACGTCTGAGCGTTTTCGCGAGTGTCGCACAACTCGTGACGCTTCCAAATGGCGCGAGTGATTTTCATATTACGAAATTAGACGCGCGAATGCTTCGATTGAGCCGGCCTTCGCCAAGCTGCCGGGATAATGCGCCGATGCCCAGTTCCAGCCCAAATCCTGCCGACAAGCCCACTGCCCCGCCGCTGTCGCCGACGCAGCAAGTCCGCGCATTACGCAGCACTGCGCGCCGCCTTCTGAGCCCCTTGCAGCGGCTGGCCAACACCTGGTGGCGGCGGCAGAGCCCATCGCGCCAGGATCGCTTCGCCACACTCGGCCCGCTGATCTCGGTCCTGCTGTTTTTGGCAGCAATCATTTCGGCGTTTTGGTACTTGCGCAACGAAGAAATCGAGCGTGAAACCGAGGCGGTGAAGCGCGACACCGAGATCGCCCAACAGCAAATCCGCCTGCGCCTGATCGAGAACCAGGAGCAACTGGTGCGCATCGCCCGCGACATCGTGACCCGCACGGTGGATACGCACGAGTTCAGCCCGCAGGCCCAGTCCTTTATTCGCGAGCGGCCGGAACTGACCGAAGTGACCTGGGTGTCGAGCCGCCGCGAACGCCGCGCCGGCGTCAGCGGCAGCCGTTTCCCGAACGAAAGCCCTCTGCTCGGTGAAGCCGGCAACCCGTCGATGCCGATGGCCAACCAGTCGAGTGCCCCGGAGCTGGCCTTTCAGGCCGCGCGTGAGCGGCGCTCGCCGGTCTATTCGCAGCCCTTCACCGACAGCAATGGCGTCACCGTGTTCCAGATGCAGGTGCCGCTGATTGATCGCACCGGTTTTTCCGGGGTGCTGATTGCCGAGTATTCGGTCGAGGCTCTGTTGCGCTATTACGTGCCGAGCGAGGTCTCCAACCGCCACGCAATGGCCGTGCTCGGCGCCCGCGAGCAACTCTTCAGCAGCACCGTCACGCCGATGCCGGGCCAGCGCATCAAGCGTGCGTCCATCCTGCACGAGGTGCCCTTGGCCCCGGCGATGAACGGCCTGCTGATCCGCGGCCAAGGCTACCGCACCTCCATCGGCCTGATCAGCAATACCCTGTTCTGGATGGTGGTGGCACTGTCGGTGTTGACGGTCTGGATGCTGCTGGGCACCTGGCGACATATGCGGCGGCGGCTGCAGATTCAGACTGCCCTGACGTCTGAGACCAACTTCCGTCGCGCGATGGAAAACTCGATGCTGACCGGCATGCGGGCGATGGACATGGACTCGCGCATCAGCTACGTGAACCCGGCGTTTTGCGCGATGACCGGCTTCACCGAGGTGGACCTGATCGGCCGAACCCCACCTTTTCCATTTTGGCCACCCGACCGCTATGAGGAAAACGCCCGCGTCCTGCAGCAGGAAGTGCAAGGCCGCAGCCCGGCGGGCGGCGCCGAAGTGAAGATCATCCGCAAGGACGGCACGATCTTCGATGCCCGCGTCTATGTCTCGCCATTGGTCGATACCAAGGGCAAGCAGAGCGGCTGGATGACCTCGATGACCAACATCACTGAGGCCAAGCGCGTGCGTGACCAGCTCAGCGCCTCGCACGAGCGCTTCACCACCGTGCTGGAAGGGCTGGACGCCGCCGTGTCGGTGCTGTCCGTCCAGCAGGGCGAGTTGCTGTTTGCCAATCGCAGTTACCGGCTTTGGTTCGGTGCCGACCCTGCCGGCCATGCGCTATTGGCCGGTAGTCAGCTGGGCAGCAATGGCGGGCCGGATGCCGATGAAGAGGTCGATGACTACAGCGGCCTGCCGGCCCAGCATCTGACCGAGTCGGGCTCCGACCCACGCGAGGTCTATGTCGATTCGCTCGAAATGTGGTTTGACGTGCGCAGCCGCTATTTGCAGTGGACCGATGGGCGGTTGGCGCAGATGCTGATTGCCACCGACATCACCACCCGCCGCCACGCCGAAGCGCTGGCGGCCCGCCAGGCCGAACGTGCGCAGGCAACGAGCCGGCTGATGACGATGGGCGAGATGGCATCCAGCGTCGCACATGAGCTGAACCAACCGCTGACCGCGATCACCAATTACTGCAACGGCATGGTCTCGCGCGTGCGCAACGACGCGATCCAGAAAGACGATCTGCTGGCCGCGCTTGAAAAGACCGCCAAACAGGCGCAGCGCGCCGGCCAGATCATTCACCGCATCCGCAATTTCGTAAAACGCAGCGAGCCCAAGCGCGAGGCGGCGCAGGCCAGCCAAATCGTCGAGGACGCGGTGGAATTGGCCGGCATCGAGTTGCGCCGTCGCAATGTCGCCATCCACACCTATGTGGCCCAGCGCCTGCCGCAGATGATGGTCGACCCGATCCTGATCGAGCAGGTGGTGATGAACTTGCTGAAGAACGCGGCCGAGGCAATCGACAACGCGGCCCTGCCGGTGTCGCGCCGCCACATCGAATTGCGCGTCGTGCCCAAGCACACCCCCGAGTTGGGGGGCCATATCGAGTTCAGCGTCACCGACATGGGGCCGGGCCTGCCAGAAGAAGTGATCGCGCGGATGTACGAGGCGTTTTTCTCGACAAAAGCGGACGGAATGGGCATCGGCCTAGGGTTATGCCGGTCTATCGTCGAGTCCCACCGGGGTCGGATCAGAGCAGAGAACTTATACAATGCTTCGTTGATCGTAGGGTGTAGGTTTGCCTTCACCATCCCGGTCGAAATCTCCCGCGCCGAGCCCTCGGCACTTGCAGCAAACGAAAAAGCGACACCATGAGTCTGATTCCGAAGAAGGGCAATGTCTATGTTGTCGATGACGACGAAGCAGTGCGGGATTCCCTGCAATGGCTGCTTGAAGGCAAGGATTACCGCGTCAAGTGCTTTGATTCGGCGGAAAGTTTTCTGTCCCGCTACGACCCGCGCGAAGTCGCCTGCCTGATCGCCGACATCCGCATGGACGGCATGAGCGGGCTGGAGCTTCAAGACCGTTTGATGGAACGCCGCAGCCCGCTGCCGGTGGTCTTCATCACCGGCCACGGCGATGTGCCGATGGCGGTGCAGACGATGAAAAAAGGCGCGATGGATTTCATCGAAAAGCCGTTCAAGGAAGACGAATTGGTGTCTCTGGTGGAGCGCATGCTCGAGCAAGCACGCAATGCGTTTTCCACCCACCAGGAAGCTGCCAGCCGTGACGCCCTGCTGTCGCGACTGACAACCCGTGAAGCGCAGGTGCTGGAGCGCATCGTCGCCGGCCGCCTGAACAAGCAGATCGCCGACGACCTGGGCATCAGCATCAAGACGGTCGAGGCGCACCGCGCCAACATCATGGAAAAGTTGAACGCCAACACGGTGGCCGATCTGCTGAAGATCGCGCTCGGCGCACCGGCCAAGGCCTGACGTTTTGAGGCAAGACAAGAGCCGCTGCTACAGCGGCTTTTTTGCATTCTGGAGATTGTTTTCATGACCGCACAATTGATCGACGGCAACGCCCTGTCGAAAAAAATCCGCGCCGAAGTTGCTGTTCGCGCCGCCGCACTGACCGCCCGCGGCGTCAAGCCCGGCCTGGCCGTGATCCTGGTCGGCGAAAGCCCAGCCAGCCAGGTTTATGTCCGCAACAAGGTCAAGGCCTGTGAGGATGCAGGCCTGCATTCGGTGCTGGAAAAGTACGCGGCCACGTTCAGCGAGGTGGATTTGCTGGCCCGCGTGGAAGCGCTCAACAACGACCCCGCCATCCACGGCATCCTGGTGCAACTGCCCCTGCCCGCCCACATTGATGCCAACAAGGTGATCGAGGCGATTTCGCCGCTGAAGGATGTGGACGGCTTTCACGTCGGCAGCGCCGGGGCCTTGATGGTTGGGCAGCCGGGTTTTCTGCCCTGCACGCCCTATGGCTGCATGAAGATGCTGGAAGCGATCGGCTGCGAGCCGCGCGGCAAGCATGCGGTGGTGATTGGCCGCAGCAATATCGTCGGCAAGCCAATGGCGATGCTGCTCTTGCAGGCCAGTGCTACCGTCACCATCTGCCACAGTGCGACGCCGGATCTGGCGGCGTTCACGCGGCAGGCGGACATCGTGGTCGCGGCGGTCGGCAAACGCAATGTGCTGACGGCCGACATGGTTAAGCCCGGCGCGGTCGTCATCGACGTGGGCATGAACCGCAACGACGAAGGCAAGCTCTGCGGCGATGTCGACTTCGACGGCGTCAAGGAAGTGGCGGGCTGGATCACGCCGGTGCCGGGTGGCGTCGGCCCGATGACGATCACGATGCTGCTGGTGAACACGATGGAATCGGCGGAACGCGCGGCCGCATCACAAGGACATTGATTGATGAACACAAACCCCCTGCTCCGTACTGCCGCCCTGCCCGCCTTTGCCGCCATCAAGCCCGAACACATCGCTCCCGCGATGGCGGTGCTGCTGGCCGAGGCCAATGCCGCGCTGGAACTGGCCACATCCGATGCCACCCCGGCTGACTACGACGCGCTCTCCGCCACCCTGGGCGTGGCGACCGAGCGCCTCGGCCATGCCTGGGGCGCCGTCGGCCACCTGAATGCTGTCGCCAACACACCCGAGCTGCGCGAGGCCTACAACGCCGCCCTGCCCGCCGTCACCGAGTTCTTCACCCGCTACGGCGCGGATGAGCGGCTCTATGCCAAATACAAGGCGATCAACGCCACGGCTAACAGCCTGAACCCGGCCCGTCAGCAGGCACTGAAGCACTGGCTGCGCGATTTCGTGCTCTCGGGCGCTGAATTGCAGGGCGAGGCCAAGGCCCGTTTTGCGGCCATCCAAGAACGCAGCGCCGAGCTGGGTCAGCAGTTCTCTGAACATGTGATGGATGCCACCGACGGCTTTGCGTACTACGCCAGTGCCGAGGAATTGACCGGCGTGCCAAACGATGTGGTGAGCGCCGCCCGCACGGCGGCCGACGCAGAAGGCAAGGGCGGCCACAAGCTCACCCTGCAGTTCCCCAGCTACCTGCCGGTGATGCAGTACGCCGACAGCCGCGCGCTGCGCGAAACGCTCTACACCGCCTACGTCACCCGCGCGAGCGAGATCGGGGCCAAGCCCGAGTGGGACAACACGGCCGTGATGGCCGAGCTGCTGGCCCTGCGCCAGGAGGAAGCGGGCCTGCTGGGTTTCGGCAATTTCGCCGAGGCCTCGATGGTCGCCAAGATGGCCAGCTCGCCCACCCAGGTCACGGATTTCCTGCGCGATCTGGCCCGGCGCGCCCGGCCTTTCGCCGAGAAGGACCTGGCCGAATTGCGCACCTTTGCGACCGATGAATTGGGCATGGCCGATCTGCAGGTCTGGGACAACGCTTATGTGTCCGAAAAGCTCAAGCTGGCCCGCTACGCCTTCAGCAGCCAAGAGGTGCGGCCGTACTTCACCGTGCCGCGGGTGCTGCAAGGCCTGTTCGACATCATCGAAAAACTGTTCAACGTGAAGATCGTTGAACAGGCGGCCGAGGTCTGGCACGACAGCGTCAAGTTCTACCGGCTCGACCGCCAGGGCGAACTGGTGGGCCAGTTCTATCTCGACCTCTACGCCCGCCCCGGCAAGCGCCCCGGCGCCTGGATGGACGAGGTGCGCAGCCGCTGGGCGCGGCCTGAAGGCACCCAGCAAACACCGGTCGCGCAACTGGTCTGCAATTTCGCCTCGCCGGTCGGCATGAATGGGCAAGAACGGCCCGCCCTGCTGACCCACGACGACGTGACCACGCTGTTCCACGAGTTCGGCCATGGCCTGCACCATCTGCTGACGCAGGTTGATGAATTGGGCGTGTCGGGCATCTCGGGCGTCGAATGGGATGCGGTCGAGCTGCCCAGCCAGTTCATGGAAAATTTCTGCTGGGAATGGGATGTGCTGCAGCAGCTGACCGCCCACGTCGACACCGGCGAGCCGTTGCCGCGGGCGCTGTTCGACAAGATGACGGCGGCCAAGAACTTTCAGAGCGGCATGCAAACGATGCGGCAGATCGAGTTCTCGCTGTTCGACATGCGCTTGCACGCTGAAATCGGCGTCGAGGTGCAGGCGGTGCTCAACGAGGTGCGGGCCGAAGTGGCCGTCACCCCTACCGCGCCGTTCAACCGTTCGCAGCACAGCTTCTCGCACATTTTTGCGGGCGGCTATGCGGCCGGCTACTACAGCTACAAATGGGCCGAGCTGCTGAGCGCCGACGCTTGGAGCGCGTTTGAGGAAGAAGGCGTGTTCAACGCAGACACCGGCAAGCGCTATTTGCAAAACGTGCTCGAAGTGGGCGGCTCAAGAGATGCGATGGACAGCTTCAAGGCCTTCCGCGGCCGCGAGCCGACCATCGACGCATTGCTGCGGCATCAGGGCATGGCCTGAGGGCGGCGCAGCCCCCGTCTCACCGCGTTGACGCACACTCGCCGTCTCATCACTTGGCTTCGAGGCAGGAGTTATCCCATGCATGCAAAGCGTTTTTTATCCCTCCTGATGGGAATGCTGATCGCCACGGCCGCCATGGCGGGTGACGCGCCGCCGATGCCCAGCGCCGAGCCCGACGCGCTCGCCAGCGCGCGCAGCCTGATCGCGGCCCGCAACTGGCCAGCGGCGCTGACTGAATTGCAACGGGTCAACACGCCGCGCAGCGCCGATTGGAACAACCTGATGGGTTACAGCCAGCGCAAGAAAGCAAGCCCCGACTACGCGGCGGCCGAGCGCTATTACGACGCGGCATTGCGGATCGAACCGAAGCATCTGGGCGCACTCGAGTACTCGGGCGAGCTGTATCTGATGATGGACAAGCCGGCGCTGGCCGAGGCCCGTTTGCAGACCCTGGGTGCCGCCTGCGCCAAGCGTTGCGAAGAATACGAAGACCTGGCCCGGGCCGTAGCGGCCTATAAAAAGACCCACTGAAAGCGCGCCGCAAGCCCGGGCGTTTATCGTGTCGCCCGATGCTTGCCTTTCATTCCGACGCCTACAGCCTCCAGCTGCCTCCCGGCCACCCGTTTCCGCAGTCCAAATACCGGCGGCTGCGTGAGCATTTCGAAGCCGAACCGGGCCTCTTGCGCATGCGGGCGGCGGCGCCCGCCACCGAGGGTGAGCTGGCGCTGGCCCACACGCCCGACTATGTGGACGCGGTGCTGCACGGCATGCTCAGCGCCGCCGCCCAGCGCGAGATCGGCTTCCCTTGGAGCGATTCGATGGTGGCCCGCTCGCTGCATTCGGTGGGCGCCAGCATCGAGGCGGCGCGGGCGGCGCTGGCCGAGGGGGTGGCCGTCAACATGGCTGGCGGCACCCACCATGCCTACGCCGACAAGGGCAGCGGCTACTGTGTGTTCAACGATGTGGCGGTGGCCGCTCGGCTGATGCAGGCCGAGTGGCACCGCCACCATCGGCAAAGCCTGCCCGTGCTGGTGATCGACCTCGACGTGCACCAAGGCAATGGCACGGCAGCGATCTTCAAGGACGACGACAGCGTGTTCACCTTCTCGATGCATGGCGCGAAGAATTTTCCGTTTCGCAAGGAACCCAGCGATCTGGATGTGGAACTGCCCGACGGCTGCGCTGACGATCAGTACCTTGCCGCGCTGGACACTGCGCTGGCCCAGGTCTGGCAATCGACAGCGCCCGGCCTGGTCTTCTACCTGGCCGGGGCCGATCCGCACGAGGGCGACCGGCTCGGCCGGCTCAAGCTGACAACCGAAGGCATGCTGGCCCGCGACCGCCGGGTGCTGGATGATTTGCGCGCCCGCGGCATCCCTGTCGCCCTGTCGATGGCCGGCGGCTACGGTCGCGATCTGGCGACGACGGTGGCTGTGCAGATCAACACCTTGACCGAGGCGGCGCGGAGTTGGGCACTGATGAAAGAATGCGCGCCATGACAGTCACCCGACCCCAAGCCGAACCCCGCAGCGCCTTCCCCCATTTCGAGCCGCTCAGCACCCGCTGGATGGACAACGACATCTACGGCCACCTGAACAACGTCGTCTACTACAGCCTGTTTGACACCGCCGTGAACCACTACTTGATCGCCGCCGGTGCCCTGGACATCCACGGCGGCGCGGTGATTGGCCTGGTGGTAGAGACCCACTGCAACTACTTCGACTCGCTCGCCTTCCCGCAGCGCATCGATGCGGGCATCCGCGTCACGCAGCGCGGCCGCTCCAGCGTGCGCTACGAGATTGGGCTGTTCGCCGAAGGGGCCGAGACCTGCGCAGCGCTGGGCCATTTCATCCACGTTTATGTGGACCGCGACAGCCGCCGCCCGGTGGCCGAATTGCCGCCTGTTTTTCAACAAGCTTTGGAAGGACTCACCCCATGAGCGTTTTTGACCTGCCCACCCAAGAGCAGACCGCTGCCGTCGATGCGGCCATCAACACCCGCCGCTCGATGCGCGCGTTTTTGCCCACCGAGGTACCCCGCGCCGTGATCGAAGACATCCTGCGGGTGGCCGCCCGGGCACCGTCCGGCACCAACACCCAGCCCTGGCAGGTCCATGTGCTGACCGGCGCCGCCAAGACCCGCCTGTCAGACCGCATCGCCGCCGTCTACGACGACCCGGAAGAGCTGGCCACCCACTGCGAGGAATACGCCTACTACCCACGCGAATGGCTGTCGCCCTATATCGACCGGCGCCGCAAAGTGGGCTGGGATCTGTACGGCTTGCTGGGCCTGGCCAAGACGGACAAGGCCCGCATGCACGACCAGCACGGCCGCAACTACAGCTTCTTCGACGCCCCGGTCGCGTTGATGTTCACCATCGACCGGGTGATGCAGCAAGGCAGCTGGCTGGACTACGGCATGTTCCTGCAAAACGTGATGATTGCGGCCCGCGCCCGCGGCCTGCACACCTGCCCGCAGGC
>JBBQKT010000097.1:0-10736 GCA_038327205.1 Burkholderiales bacterium
GCCCTGCTGCTCAGTGAGTTGAGCAGCGGCGATGTGGCCCTGGCCTGGGTACGGCAGACCTTGGCCTTGGCCGAGGCGATCCAGTCGCGTTCGACCGAGGCGGCGGCGCACAGCCGGCTGGCCGAGTTGATGCGCGAACGCGGCGAGTTGGGTCCGGGCTGGCATCACCAGACTCAGGCGCAGCGGCTGGAGGCGCTGCTGCTTCAGCAAGGCCCGGTGCCCGCGCGGCTGGAGGCGCTGGCCCGCTTTGACACCGACCCCACCGGCGCCGATACCCTGCTGCTGTCCCTGGCCACCCAGGCCTGGACGTTCGAGACGCCCGAAGACTTTGCGCTGGCCTGGGCCAAGTTGCGGCCCCGCTTGATCGACGGACTGGGCTTGACCGATGTGCAGCTCTGGTGGGATGCCGAGGGCAGCGGCACCTACCAGGCAGTGGGTGGTGACAAAGAGGCCCTGGCCGCGCCACCGGCTTATCTGGATGCCTTGTCGCGGCCGGGCGAGCCCCTGGTCAGCGTCGACCCGGCGCAGCATCCCTGGCGGGATGAAGTGAGGGTCAGTGGCTCGCGGGTGGAGCTCGGACTGCACGATGACAGGCATCGGGGCGGGCCGCTGGTGGGCTTGCTGTGGCTGATGCGCGAGCCGGGCGTGCCCTGGCCACGCGCCGACATCAGCCGAGCCGGGCGCCTGGCCGCCTTGCTGGAGCGGCTGCTGGCCGGCTTGGGGCCGTCAAGCATGGCCGCGTCCGCAGCGCACATCTCGCAGCAACAGGCCACCGCCCTGGTGCTGCGCTTGCAAGCCGGGCTGCAAGCCGAACGGCTGTCGCGTGCCGAGTTGACGGCGCTGGTCGAGCAGCTGGCCGCACAGCTGAAACAGCTGGGCCTTGCTATCCTCAGGCCATGAGTTCCGTTCAAGACCGCCCCTTCAAAATTCCCGAATCTGTGCTTGTGGTGATCCACACGCAGGACTTGCTCGTGCTGATGCTCGAACGGGCCGACCGGCCCGGGTTCTGGCAATCGGTCACCGGCTCCAAAGATTTCAACCACGAGCCCTTTGCCACCACGGCTCGCCGCGAGGTGCAGGAAGAAACCGGCATCAACGGCGGGCGGCTGGCCGATTGGGGCCTGGCCAACCGCTATGAGATTTATCCGGTTTGGCGCCACCGCTATGCACCCGGCGTGACGCACAACACCGAGCATGTGTTCGGCCTCACCGTGCCGGCCGACACGCCCGTCGTGCTGGCCCCGCGCGAGCATTTGCAATACCGCTGGCTGCCCATGCGTGAGGCTGCAGATTTGTGCTTTTCGCCGTCGAACGCCGAAGCCGTGCTGCAACTGCCGCGGTTTCTGGGATGACTGACGCGCCCAGTTCGGCCTTCGACCACGCCAGCTTGCGCGTGGCCACCTACAACATCCACAAGGGCGTGCGCGGCATCGGCCCGCGCAAGCGGCTCGAAATCCACAACATCGTCCTCGGCGTCGAGGCGCTTGACGCTGACCTGGTGTTTTTGCAAGAAGTGCGGCACTTCCACCACCGCGAGGCGATCCAGTTCAAGCGCACGCGTGGGGGCTGGCCCGAGCAGGGGCAGGCCGATTTTCTGGCCCCAGAAGGCTATGTGGCGGCCTACAAGACGAATGCCGTTACTACCCATGGCGAGCATGGCAATGCCCTGTTGTCGCGTTGGCCGCTCGGCGATATCGGCCATGTCGATGTGTCCGATCACCGCTTCGAGCAGCGCGGCCTGCTGCATGTGCCGGTGCAGTGGCAGGGCCATCTGATCCACACCGTCGTGGTCCACCTCGGGCTGATGCATGCGGGCCGGGTGCGGCAGGTGCAAAGGCTGGCCGAGTTCATCCACGGCAATTTGCCCAAAGACGCCCTGGTCATCGTGGCCGGCGATTTCAACGATTGGGGTGACAAGCTCGACGCGCCGATGCGCGCGCACGGCTTGTTGCGCGCCGAGCCCCCGCACGGCAGCGCGCGCCATGCCACCTTCCCGTCACGGCTGCCGTTTTTCTCGCTCGACCGGATCTACGCGCGGGGCTTTCGCTGCCTGTCGATGACCGTGCCCACCGGCCCGGCGTGGGCGCGGATGTCCGACCATTTGCCCCTGCTGGCGGAGCTTGAGCTGGCATGACTGGCAGCGCCGACCCCGTCTATTTCGGCGGGAACGAGCTGGACTTGCTGAAGGGTGGCGATGCCCTGTTTCCAGCGATGACGCGGGTGATTGAGCGTGCGACCGACGAGGTCTGGATCGTCACCTACATCTTTCACCAGGACGCGGCGGGCGATGCCATGGTGGCGGCGCTGTTGGCCGCCGCCGCGCGCGGCGTGCGGGTGCGGGTGGTGGTGGACGGCTTTGGGTCCAAGGGCAACCTGGGCTGGCTGCAACAGGTGTTTGACAACAAATCGGGTGTGGCGCTGGCGGTGTTCAGCCCAATTGACCGCTGGTATCGCTGGCTGCAACCGGGCCAGTTGCGCCGCCTGCACCAAAAGCTCTGCGTGGTCGACAACGAGCATGGTTTTGTGGGCGGTATCAACATGATTGACGACCGCATCGACCTGAACCAAGGCCCGACCGATCAGCCCCGCCTCGACTACGCCGTGCATTTGCGCGGCCCCATCGTGTTGCAGGTGGCGCAGTCCGCACGCGCTGTTTGGACCCGTGCATGGCTGGGCCGCGACTACGGCGAAGAACTCCGCGCGCTGTTGCGCAGCCGCGAGCCGGTGGCCCGTTTGCGCAGCCTGCTGCGACGGGTGCGCCTGCCGCGCATGCAGCCCGGCAACAGCGATGCAGGTGACGGGCTGGCCGACAAGCTGCGACCCCCGCCACCGCTGCCGCCGGTCTGCGCCGCCTTTGTGCTGCGCGACAACCTGCGCCGCCGCCGCACCATCGAGCGTGCTTACATCGGGGCTATCCGTGCTGCTGTCACCCAGGTCGATCTCGTCACGCCGTACTTTTACCCCGGCAAATCATTTCGGCGCGCACTCAACGACGCCGCCAAACGCGGCGTGCAGGTGCGCCTGCTGCTGCAAGGCAAGGTCGACTATCTGCTGGCCGGCATGGCCGCGCAGGCGCTTTATGCCGAGCTGCTCGGCCACGGCGTGCAGATCTATGAATACATGCCCGCCTATCTGCACGCCAAGGTTGGCGTGGTGGATGGAAGCTGGGCCACGGTCGGCAGCTCCAACATCGATCCGCTGTCCCTGTTGCTCAACCTCGAAGCCAACGTGATCGTGAGCGACCGCGATTTCGCGCAGTCGGTGGCAGCCGAGTTCGAGGCGGCGATCGCTCAGTCGCGCAAGGTGGATATGAAGGCGATGGGCGGAGCGGGGTTGCGCGGCATGCTGAGCCGTGCCTTGGTGGCCTGGGCGGCCTATGTCTATCTGCGGGTGGCGGGTGCTACAGGGCGCTATTGAGACGTGCCGGGAGGCGGCGTAAAAGCGCCGTGAAGTTCTCGCAGCCCCTCCACCCCAACCCGCAGGGGTCGCCATGCTTAGATTTGTCGACGAAAGCACCTGGTCTCCAAGCTGCGGCTGCCCCCTTTTAGGTCATTGCCCTGATGTTTTTGCTGGGCCTTTGCCGCACCACCAGGCTGCTGGACATTCGCGATGCGAGCGTGCGGCGCGGCCTTGGCGACCCATCGGGCCAAGCCAAGGCGCAGGGCAGCGATGAGATTGCCGAAATTGCCCAGACGATGAACAGCGCCTGGGTGTAATTGAGCGGCTCGATCGCCGTGCTGTAGCGGATGGTCGCTGCCGTGCATAAGAAATCGACCGAAATTCGCAACAAAACGCAGCTTTGGTGGAAGAGTCGGCCGCTGCGGCGCAAAGCCTTCAGCGGCAGGCCGACGAGCTTGCCAACTCGGTGGCGGTGTTCAGGCTGGCCTGAGGCCTTCTAAGCCGCGCTTTCCACAGTCACCTGATTGCGCCCGGCGGCCTTGGCGGCGTAGAGCGCTTTGTCGGCCCGGTCGAGCAGGGTTTGCGCTTCAAGCGGCGGCGTGCCGCCGGCCAGGCCCATGCTGATCTGCACCGTCAGGTCGGGTTTTATTTTTGACCAGTCGTGCGAGGCCACGGTCTTGCGCAGGCGCTCACACACTTCGTGAGCGGCGCTGGGTTCCATGCCTACCAGCACCACCAAAAACTCCTCACCGCCCACGCGGGCCAGCAGGTCGGCGCTGCGCATATCGGTTCGCAGCAGGATCGCCAGCTGCTGCAAGACCTGGTCGCCCACGGCGTGGCCAAAGGTGTCGTTGACGCGCTTGAAGTGATCGACGTCGATCAGGCCGAGGCTGATGCTTTTGCCAAGCTGGCGCGCGCCCTCGACCAGCAAGGTGAGCGCGAATTCGGCGTGGCGGCGGTTATGCAGACCCGTCAACACATCTTCATGCGCGGCACGGTCCAGCGCGGCAGCGCGCTCATGCAAGCGCTGTTGTTCGCGCTCCAGGTGCTGGGAGCGGGCACGTGCGCGCTGTGCATCCTGCTGCGCATGTTCGGCGCGCGCACGGGCCTGCTCCACCTCCTGGCGGATCAGCATTACCTCGGTCTGCAAGGCCATGGTGTCGCGGGCGATCAACTGTTCCAGCTCGGCATGCTGTTCCAGAAAGCCCAGCGCCTCGCGGTACTGGCCGCTGGCCTTGTGGGTTTCGTACAGTGTGCGGATCAGCAGTCGTCGCAGTTTGGGCGGCAGCTCGTTGCCTTGGCTGTCGGCTGAATCGAGCAAGGCGAGCAGGCCCGCCGTGGCACCGGCAAAGTCGCCATGGGCTTTGAGCATCAGGGCGCGCTGGGTGGCGGCTTGCAAGGCCAGGGCCTGGTAGCCGTGCAGGCTTGCCAGCCCCTCGAATTCATGCAGCAAGGGGCCTGCCGCAGCGTAGTCCGCCCGGCCCAGCAGGGCTTCCACCAGGTTCGACACCGCGACCGCGACCTGGAACGGGCTGTTGGAGGAGCGGGCCAAGGTGGTGGCGTCGTCCGACAAACGCAGCGCCTCGTCCTGCGACTGCTGCAACAGCGCCGAATCGCCTCGCCGAGCTGCATCGGCCAGCCGGTTCAGCCAGAAATAGGCAAGATTGTTGAGGCAGGAAAAATGCAGCTCATGGGCATCGCTGCCGGGTCGGCCGGGCATGCCGCGTGCCGTCAGCAGCTGCGCGATTTCCAGCGCCTGGGTGACGGTTTCACAGGCCTGGGCCGGGTTGCTGAGGCTGGCATAGGCGACGCCCACGCGGTTCAGCGCCCAGCCCTCGCGCAGTGGGTCGGCCGCCTTGCGGGCGGCGGTCAGTGCGCGCAAGCTGCATTCCAGGGCGTCACGGCCCATCAGCAATTGCGCGTAGGCATAGGCCAGGGCATTCAGCGCGTCGGCCAGCACCAAAGCCCCTTGGGGATGTTCGCCCAGCCGCTCGCCCAGGGCCACAGCCTCGCTGCCACAGCGCACGCTGGCCTGCAAGTTTCCCAGTCGCGGGAAGTGGTGCGCCAACAGCGCCAGCGCTTGGGCCCGTCGCGCAATATCGTCGGCCGGGCACTGCTGCAGGGCCAAGTTCAGCAAGCCCGTGGCGGCCTGATAGTCGCCACCCGCAGCCTGTTCGCAGGCGCGCTCCATGCTGGCGTCGAACGGCGCTGTGTCATCGCCCGCGCTGCTCTGCAGCGAGTTGGGGATGAGGTTCGAGGGACGGCTCATGCGCGCGGGCGGAGGGAGAAGTGGGACGTCATTCGGGGTGATGTTAGCTGCCAGAGATGGCCGGAAGGTTTCGTCGCTACATTGCCTGCCATGCCAACGTTTCCAGACCCGTTCGATACCCGCTTGATGGGGGTTGATTTCAGCAGCGCCCCCAGCCGTAAGAAGCCCATCACGGTCGCACTCGGCCAGCGCCACGGCGCCGTCGTGCGCCTGAGCGGGGTGATCGCTTTTGACACCTTGCCTGCTTTTGGGACGCATTTGGCGGCGGCGGTGGCGGACGGCGAAGCCCCGTGGCTGGCGGTCCTGGACCTGCCCTTCGGCCTGCCCCGTGAGCTGGTGCAAAGCCTGGGCTGGCCACTCGCTTGGCAGCCGCTGATGCAGCACTACGGCGCGCTCAGCCGGGCCGAGATCCGCAGCACCTTTGCCGCCTTCTGCGATGCCCGTCCGGTCGGCGGCAAGTTCGCCCACCGGGCTTGCGATATTCCGGCGGGGTCTTCGCCCAGCATGAAGTGGGTTAACCCGCCGGTGGCTTATATGTTGCACGCCGGTGTGCCCTTGCTGATGGCGGCCGGTGTCGATCTGCCGGGCTTGCACCAAGGTGATCCGAAGCGGGTGGCGCTGGAGGGCTATCCCGGCCTGCTGGCCCGCGAAATCCTGGCCCGCCGCAGCTACAAAAGTGATGACCGGGCCAAGCAAACGCCCGATCGCCTGATTGCTCGCAAGGACCTGCTCGAAGCGCTCGAGCAGGGCCGCACCCGGCTCGGCCTGCGCCTGAAGATCAGCCATGCCCAGCGCGACGATTTGGTGGCCGATGCCACCGGCGACCGGCTCGACGCTGTGCTGTGCCTGCTGCAGGCCGGCTGGGCGCTGGGCCAGCCGAGGTATGGCTTGCCGGCCTCCATCGACCCACTGGAAGGTTGGATCGTCAGCGCCTGAATTTTTCGGCCGCCACCAGGATGGGGGGGACAGGGTTTCACCGGGCACTTTTTGGGCGTTTAGCGGAGCATCCTGTGAGTCATCGCAGGAGTCACGATGAAACAGCGGCCACCAAAACCAAGCTTTGCACGCGTGCCACGCCGGCTCGTGTTGGTGACGGTGTGTGGGCTTGTGGCGGCATGCGGTGGCAGTTCAGACGACCCCAGCGCTGCTGCCCTGCGTCGGGCCCAAGAAGCCGCCGCCACCCCGGTCGCCTTGCAGCGACTGCCCGCCCTGCACCAATGCCTCAGCGGGCTGAGCCAGCAACTGCAAACGCCCAAGCCGGCCGACCAACAAGCTCTGAGCATCGCCTGCCTGGTCGGTACCTATAGCGGCAAGACAACGCAGGGTGATGACTGCTTCTTGCAGGTGGATGGCACCCAAAATCGTTTCACTTTTGGCTATGGCAAGCAGACTGCCGTGATCGACTGGGCCGAGGTGGCGATGGCCGCTGATGGCCGTCTCGTTCACAACCTCGAAGCGACCGACCTCGACCCGGCTCGCCCCGGCGTGCAGCTGACCCGCTTGAGTGCCAACCCCGATGCCCTGACCGAAACCCTGGCCCTGCGTGCCGGGCTTGCCCATCGGTCCGGGCCGCTGAGCCTGCCTCAGATCAGCTACCAGCGCGTGCCGCAGACCGGCAAGCCGCTGGACATTGACTGCCGCTTTGCGGCTTAGTACTGCAGCCCTTAAGTAGAGCCTGTTGACAAACCTAAAGGAGATCTTGATGAGACCGAACCTTAAGTTAGTGATGAGGGCAGCGGCCCTGGCGGCCTGTTTGAGCGGCGGCCTGGTGCAGGCGGCCGTGGTGACTTACTCGACGAAGGCCAGCTTTCTCACCGCCGCGACCGGCTTGGGCACGCAGCACCTGAGCAACTTCGACAGCAGCCCGGTTGGCACCGCCTACGCCGACGGCACCGGGCCGGCGGGGTCGGGCTTCACGATGACCTCGACCACCTTTGACCCGACCCGCACGCCAAGTGTGCAAAACAGTTTCTGGACCACCTCCGGCGCCAACTATCTGGGCCTGGACAACAGTGACGCCCAGTTCAGCAACGGTGACACCCTGAGCTTTGCCTTGATCGGCTCGGTGCGTGCCTTCGGGCTTTATGTCATCGCGGCCACCAACGACATTGTTGCCGGCGATCTGTCCGTGTCGGTCGGGGCCACCAGCCTGTCCAACCTCGCTGCGGATCTCACCGACACCGCCAGTGGCAGTTCGGCCTTTTTCTTCGGCTTTGTGTCCGATGTCGACATCACCAGCGTCGCGCTGAACTTCGGTGTGCCGGGCGATCCGACCTTCTTTTTCGCCGCTGGCGTCGACGATGTGATGGTGTTTGACAAGGCTGACGTCGGCCCAGGCCCTGGCCCCGGCACCGTGCCCGAGCCGTCCAGCCTGGCCCTGCTGGGTGTGGCGGGCTTGGCACTGACGGCGGCACAGCGCCGCCGCCGCCGTAACGCCGCCGCCTGCGCCCTGCTGGGTGGGTTGTCGGCCGCACCTGCGTTGGCGGGCGATGAACCCTATGTCGGCGAGATCATTTGCGGTGCCTGGAACTTTGCGCCGCGCGGCACCCTCGATGCCGCTGGTCAGATTTTGCCGATCAGCCAGAACACCGCGTTGTTCAGCCTGCTCGGCACCACGTTCGGCGGCAACGGAGTCAACAATTTCCAATTGCCTGACCTGCGTGGGCGCGCCATGGTGGGCGTAGGCCAAGGGCCGGGGCTGAGCAATTACGACCTTGGCCAGGTCAGCGGCAGCGAGGCTGTCACCTTGTTCATCAACCAGATGCCGGCCCATTCGCATTTGGTGGCGCCACGCGGCAGCACGGCCGATGCAACACTGGCCTCGCCCGCTGCAGCCGTGCCGGCCAGCAAGGCCCGCACCAGCTACTTCGCCGCCGCGACAGCCGGGGCCGCAATGGCCCCCGTGCAGAGCGACAGCGCTGGCGGAAGCCAGCCCATCAGCACGATGCAGCCCTATGTCGCGATCACCTGCACGATCGCCACCCAAGGTGTTTTCCCTCCACGTCAATGAGGATGTCCGCCATGACACGCCTATTCTTTCGCCAGCTTGTCCGCCGGCCCAGTTGCTTGCCCGCTTTGATCGGTGGTTGGGCTGCCCTGATGTCCCCCTTGCCCAGCAACGCGGCAATTGACCCATTCATCGGCGAGGTGATGTGCGGGGGCTGGAATTTCGCGCCGCAGGGCTTTATGGACATGAGCGGCCAACTGCTGCCGATCTCCCAGTACGAAGCCCTGTTCGCCCTGATCGGCACGACCTTCGGCGGTGATGGGCGGGAGACCTTTGCCCTGCCAGATATGCGCAGCCGTGTGATCGTTGGCAGTGGTCAGGGACCGGGGCTTTCACCGCGCCAGCTCGGTGAACAGGCCGGCACCGAAACCGAGACGCTGACCACCGCCAAAATGCCGGCCCACAGCCATGTGTTTGCGCCGCCCGCCAGCTTGGCGGATGCCACCAGCAAATCGCCCGCCGCCAGCCTCGCCTCCAGCAAAGCGCGCACCACGCTTTATGCGCCTGGTGCCGGCGATGTGCTGATGCAGGCTGCGCAGAGCAGCACGGTGGGTGGCGTTGGCGCTGCGGCCGCGCCGTTCGAAAACCGCCAGCCCACGCAGACCGTGAAATGCGTGATTGCCGTGGACGGCATCTTTCCGTCGCAAAACTGAGCCACCATGAAATTCTCAGGAGCTTTCAATATGAAGCGTCGTCCATCGTTGTCATCGGTTCGGCTGTTGGTCGCCGCGACCGCCACCCTGTTCGGCGCTGCGGTGCAGGCCGACACGCCCTACCTCGGCGAAATCCGCTGCGGCATCTGGAACTTCGCGCCCAGGGGCTGGGCGATCCTGGCCGGGCAGACCTTGCCGATCAACCAGAACCAGGCGCTGTTCTCGCTGCTGGGCACCAACTATGGCGGCGACGGACGGGTCACTTTCCAACTGCCCGATATGCGGGGCCGGGTGTTGCTGACCGCAGGCCAAGGCATCGGCCTGTCTTCGTATCAGGTGGGCGAGCGTGGCGGCAGCGAAACGATCACCCTCAGCACCGCCAATCTGCCCGCTCACAGCCATGCGGTCACCTTGCCGGGCAGCGCGAGCGAGGGCGACACGCAGAGCCCGGCGGGCAAGTCCCCCGCTGCGCAGTCACGCACCACGCTCTACGCGGCGCCACCTGCCAATCTGTCCATGGCCCCTGCCGCGGTGTCATCGGTGGGCGGTAGTCAGCCCGTCAACAATACGCAGCCTTCACTGACGCTGACCTGCGTGATCGCGCTGCAAGGCATTTTTCCGAGCCGGAACTAAAGCGGCTTGGAAAGCACGCGGTTCTCGATCCGCATGTCGTCCATCTCGAACCAAGTCTGGCCCGCGTCTGCATAGCCCAGCGCCGCATAAAACGCCAGGGCGCGGGCATTGCCAACCCAGGGCGTCAGCCACAAGCTCGTCGCCCCGCGCGCGACAGCCTGGGCCTCGCAATCCTTCAGCAACGCGCGGCCGAGGCCCTGGCCGGTGAAGGGTTCCTGCACATAAAGGCGATCCAGCTCGGCAGGCCGGGCCGACGGCGCGGCGGCGTGTTGCGTGCCGAGCGTCAGCTGCGCAAACCCGATCAGATGCCCCTGCCTCTCCGCCACTTGCAGAACGATGGCGGCATGCTCAATCAGCGCCAGCATTGCGGCCGTTGAAAACGAACGCTGTACCTCGGCCGCAATCGCTGGGCGGATGCCCTCGGTCG
Organism: Burkholderiales bacterium; assembly: GCA_038327205.1. GTDB lineage: Bacteria > Pseudomonadota > Gammaproteobacteria > Burkholderiales > Burkholderiaceae_C > Paucibacter_A. The sequence goes on from JBBQKT010000097.1 coordinate 10,389, forward strand.
CATAGGTGTCGAGAAATACCTGGGTCGCCAGCACGCCGAGGCAGGCTGCATCGGCGGGGATGGCGGGGCGGATGAGGATGTCTGGCGCCATGGCGCCGAACTATTTCCGCATCAAGGTGCTCTTGCCGAACAGCGACTCGATCAAATCGACCGCCAGCTTGGCCGTTTTGTTCTGCATGTCCAGCGCCGGGTTCAACTCCATCACGTCGAGCGAGGCCATGAAGCCGGTGTCGGCGATCATTTCCATGCAGAGCTGGGCCTCGCGGTAGCTGGGGCCACCGGGGACGGTGGTGCCTACGCCCGGCGCGATGTCGGGGTCGAGGAAATCGACGTCGAAGCTGACGTGCA
>JBBQKT010000098.1:0-10703 GCA_038327205.1 Burkholderiales bacterium
ACTTGTTTCTTCCGGATTCACATCAGGCAGACGCAAGGGCTGACATCGCTGACTTCTTCAACAAGGGCGAGTCCTACGAGACCTGCGGTCCGATCAACGCGCTGGTGGGCGAACGTCAGATTCATTGGCGGAACAAGCTGGTGCGCTGCGGTTCGGACGAGGACACGTACGTCGTATGTTCAGGTATCGATATCACCGACGACTTGGCTAACAGGCAACGCTTGTATGAGCAGGCGACGCAGGATCACGCGACTGGCTTGCCCAACAGTCGTGCCGCTCGTGAGCACTTGGAAGTAGCCATAGAGCTGGGTCAACCCGTGACTTTCATGGCCCTGGTCGTGCTGGACTATCGTCAGCTTCGAGCCATGCTGGGTTGGACGCAGTCCGAGAAACTTATGAGGCAAGTAGCCAGTGCAGTATTCGGTGCAGTGCCTCCCGATTGGGTAGTGAGTCGACCGGGCGGTCCAGAACTTCGGTTGAACGCTGAAGGTCGGCGAGATAACCGGGAGTTGGTGGACGTCAGCCAGTCCGTCTTGCGAGCGCTCTCTCGTACCTTCGAGGTCGCTGGGATGCAGCTTCGACTGCACGCGGCCATAGGCGTTGCCTGCTTTCCAGAACACGCAGCCAGCGCCGATGAACTGGAGATGGCTGCGGATGCAGCCATGCACGCGGCGATGACACGCAGCGGCAGCAGCTTCGAGGTGTACGAAAGCCGCCTGCGCGACGAACTCTCCAAAGGCCTTTGGCTGGACGCCCAACTCCACCAAGCGCTCGACCAGAATGAGCTGGAGCTCTGGTACCAGCCCAAGGTCAATCTGTACAACGGCACAGTCAACGGTGTTGAGGCGCTAATACGCTGGAAGCATCCTGAAATTGGCTTCATCAGTCCCGACAAATTCATCCCCCGTGCGGAAGCGACGGGCAGCATCGTCCGCATCGGGCGCTGGGTTGCGCAAGCAGCAGCGATACAAGCCAAGGCTTGGGCGGAAATGGGCCGGCCACTTCGCGTTTCGGTCAACGTCAGCGCTAAACAGGTGATGAACGACCTCACACTGATTCAGGTGCTGAAAGACGCCCAGTCCCATTGCGGCGGTTTCATCGACGTGGAGTTGACGGAATCAAGCTTCCTGGAAGATGCCCAAAAGGCCCGGGAATTCATCCAGCGCGTTCGCGCACTGGGCTGTGGAGTCCATCTGGACGATTTCGGCACCGGCTATTCTTCGTTGGGGCAATTGGCCGAGTTGGAACTGACCGCGATCAAGCTTGACCGCACGTTCATCGTCGATCGGGGCAACTCGGTCAAGCAGCACGCACTGATGGAGGCTATCTCTCGCTTGGCGCAAGCGCTTGGCCTCGACGTGATCGCAGAGGGGGTGGAGACAGAAGAAGTGGCAGGCAAGCTGCGCAGTCTTGGCATTCAATACTCGCAGGGTTGGCACTATTGCAAGGCCGTGCCAGCCAGCGAGCTGATGAGCTGGCTCGATGGACAAGCTTTGACTGTGATTTGATGCAAAGGGGTTGCTTGGCGCTTGCGTCGTTGAGCAGTGGACTGCGAGGAGCGATGCTATTGACGGCGCTTCGGCTGAAATTTCGCCCTGCGCAGCAAGCGGACCTTTGCACTTGGTCGCTGCGCCACCCGCCTGATCACTGTAAATCGGGCTAGCAGATCAACCTTGCTTTAGGTGCCGTCTACCAAGCCCCATCTGGCTATCTGGCTATCTGGTGACGGTGTTTCCGGGGCACTGAAGTTGGAGGTGAGTCCGGTCAGGACCTTGCAGGCGCAGGCGGGTGAGCTGCGGATCGGCTGACAAGTCCGCCTGAGCGCCTCAGTCGGCCTGCACCGCGTAACGGGGCAGTGCAGCACCGCAGTCGCTGCAGAACCGTGCGCTCGGCGCATGTCCCTCGGACAGGCAGGCATGGCAGGTGCGCGTCGTGGGCCGGCTGCTGCCCTGCATGCGCTGTGCAGTGAACTCGGCGCTGACGATGCCGGTGGGCACCGCCAAGGTGCCCCAGCCGACGAGCATCATTGCCGACGCGATGAAGCGGCCGAGACCGGTCTTGGGCGTGATGTCGCCAAAGCCCACCGTGGTCATGGTGGAGATCGCCCAGTAAATCGACACCGGAATGTTGGTGAAGCCGTTGGCCGGGCCCTCCACCACATACATCACCGTACCCATCACCACCACCACCAGCAGCACAAAGCTCAGGAAGACCAAAATCTTGCGCCGGCTGGCCGCCAGTGCCCGGCCGAGCGCCGCGTATTCCTCGACATACTCGGCCAGCTTGAGGATGCGGAACAGCCGCAGCAAGCGCAGCAGCCGCACGTCGATCAGCGCATGCAGGCCCGGCACAAACAAGGCCGCCCAGGTGGGCAGCACAGCCAGCAGATCGATGATGCCGAACGGGCTGCGCGCATAGCGAAGCGGCCGACGAACGCAGGCCAGGCGGGCCAGGTATTCGGTGGTGAACAGCAGCGTGAAGAGCCATTCCAAGCCGTTGAATACGCCGCCCCAACGCACGTGCAGGTGCTCGAAGCTGTCGAGCATCACCACGATGACGCTGGCCAGGATGGTCCACACCAGTGCCAGGTCGAACCAGCGCCCGGCACGGGTGTCGGCCTCGAAGATCACCGTGTACAGCCGCAGCCGCCAGCCGCCCAACGGCCGACCGAAGCGCTCGGCGGGGTCGACGGGCGTGGCGCTTGGGGTAGCAGGCAGGGCCGGGGGCTGGGCTGAACGTCGGGATGTACTCACGCTGGGCAGTTTAGGCTGGGCAGCGATCGGCCTGGGGGGGCGGTCAGCGCGCTTCGTGCCGCAGCTTGCGAAAAGCCCAGTGAGCCAGCACTCCGGCCACCAGCCCGGTGACACCTGCGGTGAGCAGCGCCGACCGCGAACTGCCGGCTGCCGCAGCCCCCATGGCCGACGGAATATCGACGGATTTTTCAGCGATGTTCACCGGCACGGCGCTCGGCTCACCCACGGGAGAGTTCGTCGCAGGCGTCAGCGCGGGCGATTTCGCCACCTCGTCGACGGCGAGGTGGCGCATCGACCCGAAGGTCTTGGCGTAGACCCAGGTGAATTCCGCCCCGATCAGAAAGATCTGCGCCGAGTAATAGACCCACACGAACACCACGATCAAGGAGCCCGCCGCCCCAAAGGCAGAAGCCACGCCACTCTTGCCGATGTAGGTGCCGATGATCATCCGCCCGACCGTGAAGAGCAGTGCCGTGACGACCGCGCCGAACCAGACGTCCCGCCATTGCACCTGCACCCGCGGCATGATTTTGTAGATCATCGCGAACACTCCGGTCGTCAGCACGAAACCGATCACCATATTGAGCGCCTGTGCCAGCAACTCCCAGCCGGCAAACGCGCCCGACCACCACTTGTCCATCGCGGACACTGCCGCGCCCATGACCAGGGACACCATCAGCAAGAACGCAATGCCCAGCACCATGCCGAAGGACAGCAGGCGGGCGCGCACCAAGCCCCACAGGCCGCCTGAACGGTTGCGCACCGGCGCACGCCAGATGCGGTCCAGCGCATCCTGAAGCTCGCCGAACACCGAGGTGGCACCAATGAGCAGGACCGCGATGCCGATGACCGTCGACAGCACCCCCTGCGCCGGCTTGTCGTTGACGCTGGCCAGGATGTCCTGCACCGCCTTCGCAGCGTCGTTGCCGAGCAGGGACTGCAGCTGGCCGAACAGCTCGCCCCGCACGGCATCTTCACCAAATACCAGCCCGGCGATCGAGATCACCACCAGCAGCAGGGGCGCCATCGAAAAGACGCTGTAGTAGGACAGGGCCGCGCCCATGCTGGGCGCGTAGTCGGCCACCCAGGCACTGGCGGCCGTCTTGACGAGCTTCAGCCAAGACGGCCGCGATGCCTTCAAGGCCTGCAAATTGACCGGCTCGCCGATTTCATCGCTCATCGCAGCACCACGGCAATGACGCAGGCACCGGGCCATGGACGGTGGAGAGGGTAGGCCCCTGACTTTTGCATTGAAAACTCCTTGAAAACTTTGATTTTCTCGGCCGTCACGACGACGTGGTCGTGAAGTCCTGGGTCGCGCCCGGCAGGCCGTGATCCAGCCGTTCGTATTCCGAAATGACCTGCGCGCCCAGCAGCAGCAGGGTCGCCGCGACCTCCAGACTCAGCAGCACGGCGATGGCGGTCGTTAGCGATCCGTACACCGTGCCGATCTGCGACAGGGTGGCGAAATACCACACCAGCAGGTGCCGCGAGAGTTCCCACAACACCGCCGCGACCGCTGCGCCGACCAGCGCGTGACGCCATGACAAACGACCCACTGGCATCACCATATAAATCGAGGTCAGCACGAAGATTTCGCCAATCAGGCCCAGCAGATAAAGCAGGGTCCCCGACAGACCGCTCAGCGACCAGCTGCGCCATAGAAAGTCAATGCGCTGCGTTCCCATCACCTGCAGATGGCCGGCCACCAGGGTGACTACGAGCAGCCCGGCGCCCAGGCACAGGATGTAGATGTACGGGATGATGGCCGAGACGAAAAATCGTCTGCGGCGGACCACGACGCGGTGATGGAAGATCACCGACATGGCATTTTCGAGCACGGTGAAGGCGAGAGAGCTGAAGAACAGCATGCTGCCAAGCAGTACCCAGCCGGCCACCTCACGGTGCGCCAGAAAGTTCGCGAGCTCGGCCACCACGGCGCGCGACTGCCCAGGGATCAGCCACTCGAGATAGCGACCGATCGTGTTCAACAATTCGACCTGGTCGACGAAGTGCGACAGCGCGATGACCGTCAAGATCAACAGCGGCACGATCGACAACAAGGCGTAATAGGCGACAGCGCCCGCCAGCAGCAGGCCTTGGTTGGCACGAAACCCCTTGAGCGTCTGCAGGGCAAATGCGCCCGGACGCTTCAGCAACAGCGTTGCCCGATGACCTGGGCGAAGCATGTTGCGCCGGGCGTTCAGGGGCTCGAAGCTCAGCGGCGCATGCGCGTGGCCACCTGGCCAAGCGCAATCGCCATTGCCGCACCGCCCAGGACCTTGAAGACTTCGGGATGCTCGGCGTAATAGGCACCCACGCGATCCAGCACACTGGGGTCCTGGCGCTGTGCTTCGGCGGCGATTTCACGCACCTGATCGGGGCTCAGCTGCGACAGATCCGATGCTGACATTTGCGAAGCATCGGGCATGCCTTGACCCGTGCCTGTGGCGCCTTGCAATAGGCGACCGAGTGCGCCGCCCGCGACGCTGCTCAGCAGGGCGGGGCCCACCGATTTGATCAGTTGTCCCAGCAAGCCCGCTTGCTGCGAACCGTTCGAGCCACCGAACAGACTGGCAGCCATCTGGCCAAAGTCCGGCGTCTTGTCAGAGCGAAAGGTATCGGCAATGCCACCGGCAAGGGCTTCGGACGGCACTTGGCGCGCCACCTCGTCGAAGTCCTGTTGCGTGTCGGTCGGCCGGTCAAGGTACTGCTTCAAGATGTCCATGGCGTTCATGGTCGTCTCCAAGGTGAAGAAAGATTTGATCAGCCCCAAAACGCGCGGGGGCCTGCTCTTGAATTTGAGCTGCCCTGACGGTAGTGGAATGACGCTGAACGCGGCGTCAGATAACAGCTCTTTCACATGTCGGACGACGGGGACTGAGCCCTCCGATGCCCTGCTGCTTCGCACCCCGGCACGCCAGCCGATGCTGAGAGGCCGGCAGAACCGTCAGCTTTCGCCCCGCAAAGCCTGCAAACGTGCGGCTTGCACGGCCTGGCCAATTGCGGGCCCGGTCTTGCCCGCTGCCATCGCCGCCGCACTGACCGCAGCCAGATCAATGCCCAAGGTCGCCCGCAAATCAGCTGCCAGTTTTTCCCGCTGCGGATAGTCGCGGTCTTCCAGCCCCAGTCGTCCGCGTGCGTCGCACTCGCAGGCCCACAGCAACCGCTCAAAACGCTGCGGCCGCCGCCAAGCATCGCAGCGCTCCAGCAGGCGCAAACGGGCCTCGGCGCTGAACCCTTCGCTCTGGTGCACGTGCGTGTGTTCGCGCGCTACCAGCTCGGCCAGCTCGCGGCAGTCGCTGGGCACGCGCCAGCGTTCGCTGATCTTGTGTGCCAAGGTGGCGCTGCGGCCCTCGTGGCCAATGTGGCGGGGCAACAGGTCGGCCGGTGTCAGCGCCTTGCCGAGGTCGTGGCACAGGCAGGCGTAACGGACGGTCAGCGGCGCCTGTTGCGCGGCACATTGGTCGAGCACCATCAGCAGATGAACGCCGGTGTCGATCTCCGGGTGATGCGCAGCCGGCTGCGGCACGCCGAACAGCCGGTCTACCTCGGGCAGCAAGCGTGCCAATGCGCCGCAGCTGCGCAGCACCTCGAACATGCGCGATGGCCTCGCTTCCATCAGCCCTTTGCTGAGCTCTTGCCAGACCCGCTCGGCCACCAGTGCATCGACCTCGCCGTCGGCCACCATCTCGATCATCAAAGCCAGTGTTTCCGGCGCGACGCTGAAGTCGGCAAAACGTGCCGCAAAACGTGCCAGCCGCAGGATGCGCACCGGGTCTTCGGCGAAGGCGGGCGAGACATGGCGCAACAGCTTGGCCGCCAGATCCCCTTGGCCGTCGTAAGGGTCGCAAAGGCTGCCGTCCTCGCCCTGCGCCATCGCGTTGATCGTCAGATCGCGGCGTGCCAGGTCTTCTTCCAGCGTCACGTCGGGTGAGGCCTGGAAGGCGAAGCCGTGGTAGCCCGGTGCGGTCTTGCGCTCGGTACGCGCCAGCGCGTATTCCTCATGCGTCTTGGGATGCAAAAACACCGGGAAGTCGCGCCCGACGGACATGAAGCCCGCCGCCTTCATCGCCGCCGGATCGGCACCAACGACGACCCAGTCGCGATCCTTCACCGGCAGGCCGAGCAGGGCGTCGCGGACGGCACCACCAACGAGGTAGGTTTTCACTTTTGTCGGTAAGGCTCGTCGTCGGCGATGAAGTCATGTTCGGCCAACGCGTCCGCCACCCAGGCTGCCACGGCCGGGTGCTTTTCGACGGCGGCGGCGTAAGCGGCGGCGACTTCAGACAGCGGCAAGCCAAAGCGCGTAACTCGCATCACGACCGGCGCGAAGTAGGCGTCAATGGCCCCGAACTCGCCGAACAGGAAGGGGCCGCCCTTGCTTTTTCCAAACTCGGTCAATGCTTCGCTCCACAACGCGTCGATGCGCGCCACGTCGCGCTGCAAGCCCGGCTCGCTGGCCCACAGGCGCGCGCCGACCTCGGGCAAATAGGCTTCGATATTCATCGGGCAGAGGCTGCGCAGGCTGCCGAAGCCGGCGTGCATTTCGGCCGCCAAGCTGCGGGCGCGGGCACGGGCCTTGGCATCGCGCGGCCAGATGGCGTGCTCGGGATGGCGCTCGGCGATGGTCTCGGCAATCGCCAGGGTTTCCCACACCGCAAAGCCGTCGTCATCGACCAGCAAGGGCACTTTGGAATGGCCGCCGGCTTCCTTCAAGGTGGAGGCAAAGGTGCTGCCGGGCGAGAAGTCCAGCCTCACCATCACTTCCTCATGGGCAATGCCGAACGCGGTCAGCAGCACGCCGGAGCGCATGGACCAGGAGGAGTAATTTTTATTGCCGATGTAGAGTTTCATAGGATTCCGCCAGATCAAAAACCAAGCTTACTCAAGCGCCGCGTCGGGTGCGGTGAGCATGGCTCATGCCAGTAGTGAGCTGGGCGCAAGTGCGGCGGTTTACCGACCTGCCGTGGTCCGCCAGGCATCCAGCCGCGCACAGCCCTGGCCGCCGGCCAGATAGGCGGGCACCACGGCACTGATCGACTGCGGCGTGATGCCCAGCTCGGCCAGCCCCGGCAACTTGCCGCCGGCCACATTGGGCACCTTCATCGAGGCCAGGTTGTCGCGCGACATCAGCGGCTCGCCGGGGGCCATCTCCATCGCCACCGCCTGCGCCCAAGCGAGCGGGCCGGGCAGGGGCAAGATGGGCCGTGCGTGGCCGGCAATCTCTCCGGCCAGGCGCACGATCTGGCCCAGGGTCAGCACTTGCGGGCCGGCGATTTCATAGGTCTGGCCGATGGTGTTGCGGTCGTCGATGCAGCGCAGCAAGGCAGCGGCCACATCCTCCACCCAGACCGGCTGAAACTTCACCGAGGCACCGGCCAGCGGCATCAGCGGGAACACGCTTTGCAGCTTGGCGAACAGGTTGATGAACTTGTCGTGTTCGCCGAACACGACGGAGGGGCGCAGCAGGGTCAGTTCGAGCCCGGGCGCCTTCGTCAACACCGCCTCGCCGGCGGCCTTGGAGCGCAGATAGCGCGAGGGCGGCGCATCGACGGCGGCGCCGAGCGCGCTGACATGAATCAATCGACGGGCACCGGCTGCGACGATTCGCTTCGGCAGCTCCACATGCGCACGCTCGAACGCCGCATCGCTGCCTTGCAGGATCGCGATCAGGTTGACCACCACATCGGCATCGGCCACCAGGCGCTGCAAGCTCGGCGCATCGAACACATCAGCGGCAATCACCGTCAGCCCGGGCAGGCCCTGCACCGCTTGGGCATGGCGCAGCCGCCGCGTTGGCACGGTGATGCGCGCCCGTCCGCCGAAGTGCTGCGTCAGCTGCTCGCACAGCGAGCGGCCGATAAAGCCGCTGCCGCCGAGGATCAAGATTCTTGGGTTGCCGTTGTTGCTGTCGTGGCTTTTGCTGTTCATCAGGGTGTCTCGGTGGGAACGATGTCGGTGCCGCTGCTGCGTGGGCCAATTTGGCGGCCCAGCCGGGCGCGCAGGCTGGTGTCGCTGTTGCCAGCATTACCGCCCAGCAATTGGGCGTAAATCGTGGTGTTGACCAGCACCTTCTTGACGTAGTCTCGCGTTTCGTTGAAGGGGATGTTCTCGGCCCAGATCGCTGCGTCCAGCAGCGGGCCTTCGCGCCAGCGGCGGGGGCGCGACGGCCCGGCGTTATAGGCCGCTGCGGCCATCGCCATCGAGCCGCCAAAGTCGTCCAGCACCAGCTTTAAATAGCGGGTGCCGATGCTCATATTGAAGCCGCTGTCTGACATCAGCTCGGGGCGGAAGGGGATGCCCACTTTTTTGGCGGTCCACTTGGCGGTGGCCGGCATCACCTGCATCAGGCCCGACGCGCCGACGCTGGAGCGGGCGTCGGTCACAAAGCGCGATTCCTGGCGGATCAGGCCGTAGACATAGGCCGGGTCAACGCCCACCTCACGCGCCTTGGCGAGCAGCTCGGCGCGGTAAGGCGTCGGGAAGCGCTGGGCCAGATCCACCTCGCTGCGGGTGCGGTCGCTGGTGTTGATGCAGCGGTCCCAGATCTCGCGCTGGCAGGCCTCTTGAGCGGCGGCCAGCAGTTCGCGTTCGTTCATGCCGCGCAGCGAGAAATTCCATTCACGCACACCCTCGTTGCGCAGGCCTGCCGCGATCAGCAGCAGCGCGCGGTTGAGGCCGGGATGGGCCTGCGCCTGGGCGCGCTCGGCCGGGCTCAGGGCCGAGGGCGTGGGCGGCAGCACAGGCGTTTGGCCCAGGTCTTCGGCGGCGAGACGGCCGTAAAAGGTCAGCGGCTGTGCGATGGGCAGTAGCAGGGCCCGCGCCTCGGCACGGATCGCCTCGCCCGGCGGGCCCTCGGCGGCGGTGGCCAGCAGCGCACGGGCGCGCCAATAGCCCCAGGTCGGCTCGCGCTGCTCGGGCGCACTCAGCAAATTGATGGCCTTCAACACCTGCGGCCAACGCTCGCTGCGCAGCCCGGCGCGGGCAGCCCAGGCGAGGGTTTCGTCGCTCCACTCGGGGTGGCCGGTCGCGTTTCTTGTTTTGCCGTGCAGTTTCAAGGCCCGCTCGAAATAGTCACTCGCTTCGGGTTGCAGCTTGAATCCCGCTTGGCGGCCGACCTGTCCCCAGGCCCAGGCCGCCAGGTCGGCCGGCAGCAGGCGCTCCCAGCGGCTGGCGAGCAAATCGGCCGCCTGCGCCGGGTCGTTGGCCGCCACCCGCATCAAGGTCAGGGTGGCCAATTCGGCCTGCGAGCGGCTGGCCACATTGGCCTTGCGGGCAAGGTATTTGCTGGCGTTGTCCTGCACCTCGGTCAGCACCAACTCCACCGGCCGGCCGAGCAGGGCGGCGGCCTGTTTGATGGCACGCGGGCGCAGGGCCTCGGCGGACAGCCGCAGCTTCAGCCACACGTCGTCGGGCTTGAACAATTTGGCGTCGAACAGGGTGCTGGCCAGCAACTGGCAGCCATCGTCGCCGTCTTTCTGCGCCAACCAGGCGGCGCGGGCGGCTTCAGTGATCTTCTTGCCATTCAGATGTTCGGTCAGCAGGGCGTAGCAGGCGACTTCCTTGTCGTCGCGCATCTGGAAGCGCGGGTGATCCACCGCAAAGTTCTTCCAGTCGCGGCGGCGGCCCAGCTCCAGCAGCCAGTCGTTGCGCAGCCGGTCTTCGACGTACGAGCCGGGGAAGCGGGCATAAAACGCGTCAAGCTCGGGCTGGCTCACTTCGGCCAGGCGCAGGCCGATCTCAAAGTAGGCAATCCACGAGGCCAGCGGGTCGCGTTGCTCGATGGCCGTGGCCGTCAATGCGGCGAGCTTCTTGCGGTCTTTGACGCGCAGGGCGTCGCGGGCTTCGACGACGGCCGTCGTCGCTGTGAGGGCAGGCGACTGTGCCAGCGCGCCAAACGCTACATTCAAGCCCACCAGCATCAAGGCCATCGCTCTATGCCGACTC
>JBBQKT010000099.1:0-10675 GCA_038327205.1 Burkholderiales bacterium
CTTAAAAAAACATGCCCAGCTTCGACACCGTCCTTTCGCCCGACATGGTCAAGATCAAAAATGGCGTTGAAAACAGCGCCAAAGAGATCAACACCCGCTTCGACTTCAAGGGCACCGGCGCGCGCGTCGAGCTGAAAGACAAGGACAAGGAAATCCAGGCCTTCGGCGACAGCGAGTTCCAACTGGAGCAGATCGAAGCCGTGCTCTACGCCAAGTTGACCAAGCAAGAAGTCGTCATCAGCTTCCTCGACAAGGCTGAAAAGGTCGAGAAGCTCGGTGGCGACAAGGTCAAGCAGGTCTACAAGATCAAGGACGGCATCGAGGCTGACCTGGCCAAGAAAATCGTCAATGCCATCAAGACCGCCAAGCTGAAGGTGCAGGCCTCGATCCAGGGCGACACCGTGCGCATCACCGGCAAGAACCGCGATGAGTTGCAGGTTGCCATTGCCCTGCTGCGCAAGGAAATCCCCGATGTGCCGCTGACCTACGACAACTTCCGCGATTGATGCGATGAACCACCGCGCCGCTGCCGCCCTGGGCTTGTTCACCAGCTTGCTGCTGGTGAACCCGCTCGCCGCAGCCCAGCCCAGCAGCGTCAGCTTCAACGGCAGCCTGGGGCAAAAAGCCGCCCTGCTGCTGATCGACGGCGAACCCCGCACGGTGGTGGTGGGCAATATGGTGGGCGGCGTGCGGCTGATCTCGCTCAGCGAAAACTACGCCAACGTCGAATATGGTGGCCGCCGCCATCAGCTGACACTCGGCGCCTCGCCCGGCCGCGTCGGCGAGGCCACGCCCGCACCCTTCAGCGGTCGACAGATCGTGCTGAGCGCCGGGCCCGGTGGCCACTTCACCACCGGCGGCTCGATCAACGGCCAGACGACCCAGTTTCTGGTCGACACCGGGGCCACCAGCATCTCGATCAGCCAGATCGAGGCCGAACGGATGGGCTTGCGCTTCCGCGAAGGCCGCCGCCTGATGACGCAGACCGCCAACGGCGCGGTGCCGGCTTATCAGGTGCAACTGGCCAGTGTGCGCATCGGCGAGGTCGAGGTGCGCAATGTCGATGCCATCGTCATCCCGGGCCAGATGAGTCATGTCCTGCTTGGCAACAGCTTTCTGACCCGCTTTCAGATGCGCCGCGATAACGAGATCCTGACGCTCGAGTTGCGCTATTGACACCACCCGCCTTGCACAAGCCGGGGACCAAACCTCGAAAAGTGCCGGGGCCTCGCTCTTCTCGCGGTCTTGGCTGCCTAAAAATGACTGACCATCTGCAAGAATTCATGGTTCGCCGCTGAGCGGCTTTGTATGACTCGTCCATGATGATTCCCCGATTTCGCCTGCTCGTTCTTTCGTGTCTGCTTGCTGCAAGCCTTGGCGTGATGGCACAGCCCGAAGGCGGCAAGGCCGCTCGGTTTTACGAAGACGCGCTCAAGCGCTACGAGCGCCAAGATCTGACTGGCGCCATCATCCAACTGAAGAACGCGCTTCAAATCGACAAGACCCTGCTGCCCGCCCACTTGCTACTGGGCAAGGCAATGCTGGGCAATGGGGAAGCGGCGAATGCCGAGTTCGAACTGGGCGAAGCGCTGCGCTTAGGCGTCAACCGTGCCGAGGTTGTGGTGCCGCTGGCACGTGCACTCGTGGCGCAGGGCAGGCAGACGCAGGTGTTCGAAGACGTGCGCCTGCGGGTGGAAGGGCTGGCACCGGCGGTTCAGGCGGAACTGCTGCTGGTGCGCGCGGCAGCGTTTTCTGACACAGGTGACACGCGCGCTGCCCTCAAAGCCATCGAAGATGCGCGCAGCATCAATCCGGCCTTGGCTGAAAGTTGGTTGGCCGAAATTCCGATTCGCATTCGAAGTCGGCAATTTGCCGAGGCCTACGCCGCTGCCGATCAGGCGATCAAGATTGCCCCCGGTTTGAGCGGAGCCCTTTATCAAAAGGCCTCCATCCTTCACACCCAGGGCCAGATCCAACAGGCGCTGGCGCTGTACGACCGCTCGCTGACCGCCGAATCTGGCAACATCGAAGCGCGTCTGGCACGGGCTGGCATCTTCCTTGACCTCGGCCGGGACAAAGACGCGCAGGCAGACCTCAAGGAACTTTTCCTCCTCAACCCGAACGAGCCACGCGCCATCTACCTCGACGCCTTGTTGGCCGAGCGTCGCGGTGACATCAATGCCTCCAAGAACGGGCTGAAGCGCATCACTGAAATGCTTGACCCGGTGCCGATCGAATACGTGAGGTTCCGACCCCAAGCGCTGATGCTCAACGGCATGGCGCATTTCGGCCTCAACGAATTCGAGAAGGCCAAACCCTATCTCGAATATGCAGCGCGCCAGCAGCAGAACAGCCCGCTGACCAAGATGCTCGCGCAGATTGCACTGGCCGAACCCAACTTCAACCGCGCCATCGAACTGTTGGAAAGCTACCTCAAAGCACGTCCTGACGACAGCCAAGCACTGTTGATGTTGGCATCAGCCCACCTGAGCCAGGGGCGACATGCGAAGGCCACGGCCCTGATGCAAGTAGCGCTGCGTGCCAAGGATGCACCCGAGTTCCGTGCCGCACTGGGTGTGAGCCTGATGCATGGCGGTCAGAATACGACGGCCATCGGCGAACTTGAGAGGGCTTACAAGGCTGACCCCAAGCAATCGTATGCCGGACTCGCGCTCGTCAACATCTATCTGAAAAGCGGTCAGGCGGCGAAAGCGGCGACCATTGCCGACAGTCTGGTCAAGACCCGTCCCGACAACCTCAGCATTTTGTTGATTCAAGCCCTCACAAAGCGCGCGCTGGGCAACGAAGCCGGCGCGCGTGCTATCTATGAACGCGCGCTCAAGGTCGATGGTTCCCTCATGGAAGCCAAGCTTGGCCTGGCAAGGGTTGAAATCGCCGCCAAGGAGTACGAGGCTGCCAGGAAGCGACTGACCGAGATCTTGCGTGCAGGCGACCGTAATGTTGACGCGATGTTCGAAATGGCTGTCCTGTATGAGCTTTGGGGCAAGAACGACGAGGCGCTGAAATGGCTGGATAGCGCGGTTGACGCCAGTGGTCCGAAAGAGACCCGCCCGAACTTCGCCCAAGTCGCCTGGCATCTGCGCAAAGGCAGCCCGGCCAAGGCGCTGACGGCAGCCAAGGTTTTGCTGAGCAAGTCGCCTGAAGAGCCAAGCGCCTTGCATGTTTACGCCGATGCGCAAATCAGCAACAACGACATCACTGGTGCCCGCACGACTCTGACAAACGCCTCCCGCCGTGCTGCGTTTGACGCGCCGACACAAGTCAGCATTGCGCGTGATCAGCTTCGCATCAACGATGTCGCTGGCGCGGCCTACAGCCTCGACAAGGCTCTGACTGCGACACCCAACTACCTGCCGGCCCTGGTGCTCATGACAACCGTGGAGCTGAGCAGCAAGGAGCCGGTCAAGGCCGAGTCCCGTGCACGGCAGATCATTCAGGCCTATCCGAAGTTGGGCGTAGGTTACGGCTTGCTTGCCGACATTGCCCAGAGCCGCGGCCAAACAGCTGTTGCACTGGAGGCGCTGCGGCGCGCCCATGACGCACAGCCCTCCGCCGAGAGCCTGCTGCGGCTGTTCAGCGTGTTGCTGGGACCGGACGGCAAGAAGCCGGCGCAGTCGGCATTGGACCTGGCCGAAGGATGGCTGAGGAGCCACCCCAAAGACATCGTCATACACAAGGCGCTGGCCGATGCGCAGGCCCGTGCCGGCAACTTCCTTGCCGCCAAGCGCGGCTACGACGCAGTCCTGAAAATCAAGCCTGACGATGCAGTGGCGCTTAACAACATGGCCAATGTGCTGCTGCGCCAGAAAGACCCGAGTGCGCTGAAATACGCTGAGCTCGCGCTGACGCACAGCCCGAGCAATCCCCTACTTCTCGACACAGCAGGCTGGGCCAACCATGTGGCGGGCAACAAGGACCGATCCATACAGTTGCTGCGCGACGCTAGATTGCGTGAACCCGGCAACGCCGAGATTCGCTATCACCTGGCCGCAGTACTGGCCAAGGCGGGGCGCAATTCAGAAGCGAAGGTAGAAGTTGATGCGGCGATCAGGGCAAATGTCACGTTTGAGAGCTTGCAGGACGCCAAAACCCTGCTGGACACCCTCAACTGAGGGGGCAGCAAACTGCCTTTAGCTCGCCGTGTGTTCTTACAATTGCAGCAAGTTGTAACTCCTGCCCCAGCAAACTTCCAAGTTGAGCAAAACGCAAGATCTGCCAACTTAGGCGCTTTCAACCAAGCGCCGAACTCAATGATGAACAGTAAACAAGCACTGAAGGATCTCCCGTGAAAAGAGCAACTACCCGAATTTTTGCGCTGGCTTGGCTCGCTGCAGGCTTGTTGGGCGTCAGCTTCAACGCCAGTGCTACTGCCACCTGGACGTTCTCAGGCACGGGCGCGTTTGACGCCAACGGCGAACCGTTGGCCAAGACTTCAGGCTACACCAGCGTCTCCGATGGCACTTTGGCCGTCAGTGGCGCCTATGCGACGAGCGGTGCAGCAGCAACCGGCTTCGCAGCAACCACCACCTGGAACACCGGCGCGCCCAATGCCGATACGCTCTTCTTCAGTGGCGGCGGCCTGGGCATGTGCTCGGACCCGACGAATGCGATCCCGACGCCGACCAACCCCGGTTGCGCTCAACCCAATCACGCGCTCGACAACTCTGGCAACACTGAAGCAATCCTGCTGAATTTCGGCGCCACCAGTGTCGTGCTCAACAGCATCAATATCGGCTACAAGAGCGGCGATGCAGACGTCTCCCTGTTCCGTTACATCGGTGCGATTGCACCTAATTTGAGTGGTGATCTCGCCAACAAGACCAGCATGCTCGCTGACGGCTGGGAACTGATTGGCAACTATGGGGATTTGACAACCGCCAGCGGGCAGGCTGTGAACTCTGGCAACAAGGGATCGAGTTGGTGGTTGATCAGCGCCTACAACACCAGCTACGGTGCAGCCACTACAGGCACGGTCGACTTGGGCAACGACTACTACAAACTGGCCTCAGTGACTGGCACCAAATGCACCAGTACGGTTGTCGGTGTTTGCAAGCCCGGTGGCAGCAGCAATGATTCCAAGGTGCCCGAACCCGGCTCGATGGCGTTGGTGAGCTTGGCTCTGTTTGGTGCGGTCTTGGTGCGGCGCCAAGGCAAGCAGTCGAAAGGCTGAGGCAAAGACGCCGCCCCAGGCATGTCCAACAAAGCGGCCCAATCGGGCCGCTTTTTCATTGGGGCCTATGAATATTGACGTTGTCCCTGTCGAGACAGCCGTAAATAGAACGCTCGTGCTAAAACACGGAGCATTGACCTGAGCTGAGGAGACGACAAACATGGACTTGAATTTCACGGCGGAAGAGCACGCCTTTCGGGCCGAAATTCGGCAATGGGTGGCTGAGAACCTGCCCCAAGACATCAGCGCCAAAGTGCACGGCGCGTTGCGCTTGAGCAAGGACGACATGCAACGCTGGGCGCGCCTGCTGGGCAAAAAGGGCTGGCATGGCTGGGCCTGGCCCAAGCAGTTTGGCGGGCCGGGCTGGAACGCCGTGCAGCGCCATTTGTTTGAAGAAGAATGCGCGTTGGCCGGTGCGCCACGCGTGGTGCCCTTCGGCCCGGTGATGGTGGCCCCGGTGATCATGGCATTCGGCACGCCCGAGCAACAGCAGCGCCATCTACCCGGCATCATGAGCGGCGAGGTGTGGTGGAGCCAAGGCTACAGCGAACCCGGTTCGGGCTCCGACCTGGCTTCGGTCAAATGCAAAGCCGAGCGTCAGGGCGACAAGTACATCGTCAACGGCCAAAAGACCTGGACAACCCTGGGGCAGTACGGCGACTGGATTTTCTGCCTGGTGCGTACCGACAGCTCGGGCAAGCCACAGACCGGCATCTCTTTCCTGTTGATCGACATGAAATCGCCTGGCGTGACCGTACGCCCCATCATCATGTTGGACGGTGAGCATGAGGTGAACGAGGTCTGGTTCGACAACGTCGAAGTGCCAGCTGAAAACCTGGTCGGCGAGGAAAACAAGGGTTGGACCTACGCCAAATACCTGCTGGCCCACGAGCGCGCCAACATCGCCGACGTGAATCGCGGCAAGCGTGAGTTAGAGCGACTCAAACGCATCGCCACCGCCGAAGGCATGATGGACGACCATCGCTTCCGTGACCAGATCGCGCTGCTGGAAGTGGACATCGTGGCGCTGGAAATGATGGTGCTGCGTGTGCTGTCCGGCGAAAAATCCGGCAAGCAGACGCTGGACGTGGCGGGCCTGCTGAAGATTCGCGGCAGCGAAATACAACAGCGCTACACCGAGCTGATGATGTTGGCGGCAGGCCCCTACAGCCTGCCCTTCATCCAAGAAGCGATGGAAGCCGGTTGGCAGGGTGATCAGGTCGGCGCGGCACATTGCCCACCGCTGGCCAGCCACTACTTCAACTACCGCAAAACCACGATTTACGGCGGCTCGAACGAGGTGCAGCGCAATATCGTTGCCCAAACCGTGCTCGGCTGAGGAGACCAAAAGATGGATTTCGATTTCACAGAAGACCAAGAATCCCTGCGCGATGCGGTGCGCCGTTGGGTCGATAAAGACTATGACTTTCCGCGCCGTCATGCGGCGGTCAAGGCTGGTGGTTTTTCGCGCGAAGCTTGGGACGGGCTGGTTGGTCTGGGCCTGACCGGCTTGGCTGTGCCGGAAGCCCTTGGCGGCCTCGGCTTCGGCGCGGTGGACGCGATGGTGGTGATGGAAGAGCTGGGGAGGGGCATCGTGATGGAGCCTTACGCTCAGGCCGGTTTGATCGCGCCGACGGTGTTGCTGCAGGCACCCGAGGCCGTGCAAGCCGAGTGGTTGCCCAAGATCGCCGGTGGCGAAGCGATGGTCGTGTTGGCCCTGCAAGAGCGCGGCGCGCGCTACGACCTGAGCAAGGTCACGGCCACCGTGGTTGACGGCAAATTGACCGGCCACAAGAGCCTGGTTGCCGCAGGCGATCAGGCGGATGCCTTCATCGTCCCGGCGCAGACCGACGGCGGCCTGGCGCTGTTTCTGGTTGAGCGCAACGCCACCGGCGTGAGCACCCGCCCATACAGCCTGCAAGACGGCTCGCGCGCTGCTGATGTGAGCTTTGTTGCCAGCCCGGCGACCCTGCTGGTCGGGTCAGATCGAGGCCTCGCCGTGCTCGAATTGGCCGTGGACGTGGGCATTGCCGCGCTGTGCGCCGAGGCGGTCGGGGCGATGGAAAAGCTGATTGCCATCACCGCCGACTACATGAACACGCGCAAGCAATTCGGTGTTGTCATCAGCAGCTTCCAGGCCCTGCGTCACCGCATGGCCGACGTGAAAATGCAGCTGGAGCTGGCCCGCTCGATGAGCTACTTTGCCACCCTCAAGCTGGGCGAGCCGCCCGAGGCACGCCGCCGCGCGCTGTCGCAGGCCAAGCTGCAATTGGGACAGTCGATGCGTTATGTCGGCCAGCAATGCACGCAGTTGCACGGCGGGATCGGCGTGACCGATGAGTACATCAGCAGCCATTACTTCAAGCGCCTGACGACGATGGAAATGCAGTTTGGCGACAGTCTGCACCATCTGGGCGAGGTCAGCAGCCGGATGCAGGACACGGCCGGCGTTTTCGCCTAAAGCCCGGGCGATGACATCGTCGATCTGTGATGTGGCCGGCCTGAGGGTCGGCCATTTCACGGAGGCGCGCCGACCGACCGGCTGCACGGTGGTCTTGTGTGAGCAGGGGG
The DNA here is from genome assembly GCA_038327205.1 of Burkholderiales bacterium. Classification (GTDB taxonomy): domain Bacteria; phylum Pseudomonadota; class Gammaproteobacteria; order Burkholderiales; family Burkholderiaceae_C; genus Paucibacter_A. The sequence goes on from JBBQKT010000099.1 coordinate 7,763, forward strand.
CCACGGCCGGTGTCGATGTGCGCGGCGCAGCGCCCGGCACCCGCGAGACCGACCTGCTCGCGCCCGAAAACACCGTCGATGTCGTTCACGCCCTGCTGCTCAGCGGCGGCAGCGCCTTTGGCCTGGCTGCCGCCGACGGCGTGATGCGCTGGCTGGCCGAGCGCGACCACGGCTTCAAGGTCGGCTCGGCCTGCGTGCCCATCGTGCCGGCCGCCGTGCTGTTCGACCTGCAACTCGGCGACCCGTCAATCTTTCCCGACGCAGCGGCGGGTTATGCCGCCTGCGAAGCGGCGTCAACCCAGGCACCCGCCGAAGGCTCGGTCGGTGCAGGCGCCGGCGCCAGCATCGGCAAGCTCTTGGGCGCGGCACGGGCGATGAAGGGCGGCATCGGCACGGCATCGGTCTGCGTGAACGGCGTCACCGTCGGTGCGCTGGTGGCGGTGAATGCGGTCGGCGACATCGTTGATCCGGCCACCGGGCAGCTGATCGCCGGGGCGCGCGGTGACGACGGGCAGCTCATCGGCGTGGCGCAGACGATGCTCAAAGGCAGCTTGGCCGTCTCACCGCTGACCGGTGCGGCGACCACCTTGGCCATCGTCGCCACCGATGCGCGTTTGAGTAAGGCTGGCGCCAAAAAGCTCGCCCAGATCTCGCATGACGGCCTGGCACGCACGATCAAGCCGGTGCACACGCCCTTTGATGGCGATGTGGTGTTCAGTCTCGCTACCGGGGCGGCCGGCATCGACGGTGACTTGAATTTGCTGGGCGTGATGGCGGCCGAAGCGGTTGCGCAAGCGGTGCTGCGGGCGATCGAAGCGGCGGTCGGTTGGCCGGAACTGCCCGGCCTGCGCGACACCACACGATAGGATGCCGCCATGAAAAAAATGAGGCTCTCTCAAATCCTGTTCAGCCAAGGCTTTGGCACACGGCGCCTGTGCGCCGGCTTGATCTACAACGGTGAAGTCAGCGTGGGCGGCACCGTGATTGATGACAGCGATGCCGAATTCGACCCGGAAGGCCTGGAATTCGTCGTCAGCGGCAAAACCTGGCCCTATTGCGAAAAAGCGCTGGTGCTGCTGAACAAGCCGGCCGGCTATGAGTGCTCGCAAAAACCCAAGCACCATCCGAGCGTGATGACCCTGCTGCCCGGCCCGCTGCGTGAGCGCAATGTCCAGCCGATCGGCCGCCTGGACGAGGACACGACCGGCCTGCTGCTGCTGACCGACGACGGCAGCCTGATCCACAAGCTGACCAGCCCCAAGCACCATGTGCCCAAGGTCTACGAGGCGCAGTGCAAGCATCCGGTGACGGACGAGATGGTGGCGCAGTTGCTGGCTGGCGTGGAGTTGCGCGAGCCTGAATCGAGCCGTCCGGCCAGGCCCGATTACAAAGGCGAAACCGTCGTGGCCGAGGGGGCAGAGCGCTTCGGCACCCACGGCCTGCGGCTGACCCTGATCGAAGGCAAATACCATCAGGTCAAGCGCATGGTGGCGGCGGCCAGCAACCGGGTCGAGTCGCTGCACCGGCCGCAGTTCGGCGCCTTGACCTTGCCGGTCGATCTCAAACCGGGCGAATGGATGTGGATCGCCAGCCCTGACCTCGTCGCTCCCTGATACCTATATCTCGTCATGCAAGTTTTTCGCGGCTTTCATCACCCCGGCATCGCGCCCGCCTGCGCGCTGACCATTGGCAATTTCGACGGCGTCCATCGCGGTCATCAGGCGATGCTGGCCCTGCTCAAGTCGGAGGCCCTGCATCGCGGCCTGCCGACCTGCGTGCTGACCTTCGAGCCGCATCCACGTGATTTCTTTGCCGCCAAATTGGGCAAGCCCGAGCTGGCCCCGGCGCGCATCGCATCACTGCGCGACAAGCTCAGCGAGCTGGAGCACTGCGGCATCGATCAGGTGATCGTGCTGCGCTTTGACGACAAGCTGGCGTCCCTGAGCGCACAAGACTTCATCGGGCAGGTGCTGCAAGCCGGCCTCGGTGCGCGCTATGTGCTGGTCGGCGACGACTTCCGCTTTGGTGCCAAGCGCCAGGGCGACTACGCGACCCTGGACGCCGCCGGGCGCGCACGCGGCTTCGACGTGGCGCGGATGATGAGCTACGAGGTGCACGGCCTGCGGGTCAGCAGCTCGGCCGTGCGCGAGGCCTTGGCCAGCGGCGATATGGAAGCTGCCACCCGTTTGCTGGGCCGGCCCTATTCGATCTCCGGCCATGTGGTGCATGGGCAGAAGCTGGGCCGCAGGCTGGGCGAATCGACGGACGGCGCGGCGGACGGGTTTCGCACCCTCAATCTGCGCTTCACCCACGACAAACCGGCCGCTCACGGCATCTTTGCAGTGCGCACGCACGGACTGAACGACAGCGCCTTGGACGGTGTCGCCTCGCTCGGTGTGCGTCCGACGGTCGAGGACGCCGGCCGCGTGTTGCTGGAAGTGCATTGCCTCGACTGGCCAGCGGCCCTGGGCGCTAATGGGGCCTACGGTAAACTCGTCCGCGTGGAACTCCTGCACAAACTTCGCGACGAAGCCCGCTATGACGGGCTGCCTGCCCTGACGGCTGCCATCGCGCAGGACGTGTCGGACGCGCGGGCCTTTCTGGCCACGCATGCCAGTCACGCGTCCTTGCGCCGCCAGACCACGCGTGACCGAATTTGACGCTCGCGCGCGCTGTGCCAATTCAGCGCCACGTCCGTCCGCCCTCTTTGTTTCACACGCCGAGCGCCCTGCCCGGCCAGCCGACATTTGCCATGACCACGCCTGCTCCTGCTACCGCCGCCTCTGTTGACTACCGCGCCACCCTGAACCTGCCCGACACCCCCTTCCCGATGCGCGGCGACCTGCCCAAACGCGAAGCGGGCTGGGTCAAGGCATGGGAAGACAAGGGCATCTACAAAAAGCTGCGTGACGC
>JBBQKT010000100.1:0-10637 GCA_038327205.1 Burkholderiales bacterium
AGCAGGCGGCGCTCGTCGGGCTGCCCGAGGTCGATCCAGTGCAGGATGTCGCCGGTCAGGTCGCGCTGCCACAGCTCGGGCTCGTCCACATCGGACAGGCCCTTGCTGAATTCAAGCTTGCCGACCAACTCGTCCGCCGGGGCATTCAGTGCAAACGCGAGGATGCGAATCATCATCCGCTCGTCGGTTTCCGACGGTTGGCGGGCGATGGTCAGGTTGTGTTCGCCGTAGACATGGCGGTCCATGTCGGCGATCTGCAGAATGGCTTTGTGGATGGTGGCTTTGATGGCCATAGCGTCCTGCGCAAAGCGGCTGATTATGCGTGGGCGACAATCACCACTTACTTGGAGCACCGCCATCATGAATATGAAAAGAACCGACCTTGACCGTCTCGCCGGCATCAAACTGGATAGCCAACGCAAGGGCGCGGCCGTGCCGGGACGCTTCGGCTCGGCGGCGGCCAGCGTGCCAGACCGCAAGGAGCAGCGCCGCATCGATTCGGCCGCCGGCCTTGTGCCCTTTGCCTGCAAGCTGCCGGCCGAGATGACGCAGACCCTGCGCGAGCGGGCCGACGCGCACGCCGACGGCCTCAATGGCCTGATGTTGGAATTGCTCACAAAGGCGCTGGCCTGACACCCACAGCCGCGTGGCATCATCCAGCCGGGGCGTCCGTGGTGGACGCCCACATTAAATATTTCCGCTTCAGCCCCTACGCTCTCGCCATGAAACAACTCCTGATTTGCCTGCTCGCTGCCACCGCCTTCGCGGCTTCTTCAGCGGCCTTTGCCCAGGCCTCCACGGTCAAGGTGGACCCAAAGAACAACAAGGTCGGCAAGCCGGTGGTGGAGAAGCCCAAGGTCAAGGTGTTGACCCGCGACGAGCTGCGGTTTTGCCTGGTGCAAGACCGCGACCTGACGGCTGAAGCCAAGGACATCAAGCTGGCCGAAGCGCAGATCGTCGACGACCGCACCGCCTTGAAAGCACAGCGTGCCGCCGACGACGCCCGCGATGCCGAACTGACCCTGGCAACGCCCCAGCTGAAGCTCGACATCGAAGCCTTGAGCAAATTCGCGACCGAGTTCCAGGCCGACACCAAGCTCGACAAGGCCGCACTCAAGCTCAAGCAAGAGGAGTACACCGCCCGGTCGGCCCAGTTGCAAACGCGCATTGACTCTCACAACGCCGGCCTGCAGGCGATTCGCGCTGCCCGTGCGGCTTACAACACGCGGGCTGAGGCCTTCACCGTGGGTCTGGATGCACACAACGCACGGGTCGAAAAGCACCTCGACAAGTACGACGCCAAAGACCAGGCCTGCAAGAACAAGTCGTATGACGAGTTGGATGAAATCGCCATCAAGAAAGAAATGGCTGCCAAGCCTTGAGCCTGCTTGTGCGTTGACCTGACGCCAGCTTCGATCACCGGTCGAGCTGGCGTTTTGCATTGTGTTTTGAGAACAGCCCGAGGACAGACGTATGAGCACCAACCCCCTGCTGCAGCCCTGGACAGCGCCATTTGGCCTGCCGCCGTTTACGGAGATCGAGCCAGCACATTTCGCCCCGGCGTTTGAGCAGGCGCTGGCCGAGCACCGTGCCGAGTTGGACCTGCTAGCCGCCCAGTCCGCCCCGCCTACTTTTGACAACACGGTGGCTGCGTTTGACCGCAGCGGCCGTTTGCTGGCTCGCATCGAGCCCCTGTTCGACACGCTGGCAGCCTCGGCCACCTCGGCCGCTTTGCAGGCGGCGCAACTGGCGCTGGCTGCGCCCTTGGCCGCGCACAGCAGCGCGGTCTATATGCACGCCGGCCTGTTCGCACGGATCGCTGCCTTGCATGCTGAACGGCAGGCTTTGGGGCTGACGCCGGAGCAGCTGCGCCTGCTGGAGCGCGTTCACCTCGACTTCGTTCGGGCCGGTGCGCAACTTGCCCCGGCTGCGCAAACCCGTTACGCCCAGCTGATGGGGCGCCTGGCCGAGCTGAACACCCAATTTGCCCAGAATGTGCTGGCCGAAGAAAGCAGCTATCAGCTGTTGCTGAGCGGCGAGGACGAGCTGGCGGGTTTGCCCGGCTTTGTGCGTGCCGCTGCGTCCGAGGCTGCCCAGGCGCGCGGCTTGGCGGCCGGCGTGCATGCCATCACATTGTCGCGCTCACTGATCGTGCCGTTTTTGACCTTCAGCACCCGTCGCGATCTGCGGGAGCAGGCCTGGCACGCCTGGGTCAGCCGGGGCGAGCACGCCGGCCCGCACGACAACCGGGCCATCGCGCAGGAGATCTTGAGCCTGCGCAACGAACAAGCCCGTCTGCACGGCCACCAAAGCTATGCCGATTACGCGCTGGCCGACCGCATGGCCGGCAGCCAGGCGGCGGTGAGTGGCCTGCTCGAACGGGTCTGGTCGCCCGCGCTGGCCGCCGCTGCCGCCGAGCAGGACGCACTGCTTGGCATGATGGCCTCGCTGGGCCACAGCCATGCCCTGGAAGCCTGGGACTGGCGCTTTTATGCCGAGAGGGTGCGGCTGACCCGTTACGACCTGGAAGATGCCGAGGTCAAGCCGTATTTCTCGCTCGACGCGATGGTCAATGCGCTGTTCGACTGCGCCCAGCGCCTGTTCGGCCTGCAGTTTGTGGCCCGGCCCGATGTGGTCGCCTACCACCCCGACGTGCGGGTTTATGAAGTGCGCAATGCCGCAAATGAGCTGCGCGGTGTCTTCGTGCAAGACAACTTTGCCCGCACGACCAAGCGCAGTGGCGCATGGATGAACGCGTTGCGCTGGCAGTCCAAGAACCAGATGGATGCGCTGCCCATCATTTTGAACAACAACAACTTCGCCAAGGCGTCACCGGGCGAGCCGACGTTGCTCAGCTTTGACGACGCCCGCACCCTGTTCCATGAGTTCGGCCACGGCCTGCATGGCCTGCTGTCCGACGTGACTTACGAGCGCCTGTCGGGCACCCAGGTGCTGAGCGATTTCGTCGAACTGCCGTCGCAAATCTTTGAGCACTGGATCACCGAGCCCGAGGTGCTGAAAGCACATGCCCGCCACTACCAGACCGGCGCGCCCATCCCCGACGCCCTGCTGGCCAAGCTGAAGGCCGCCCGCCTGTTTGGCCTTGGCTATGAGACCGTGCGTTACACGGCCAGCGCGCTGGTCGATATGGCAGCCCATGCGCTGACCGATGCCGCGGGCCCGGATGTGGTCGCCTTCGAGGCGGCAACGGTCGCGGCCCTGGGTTTGCCCAGCGCCGTCGGCATGAACCACCGGATGACGCATTTTCAGCATCTGTTCTCGGGCAGCAGCTATGCCGCTGGCTATTACGTTTACCTCTGGGCCGAGGTGCTTGACTGCGACGGCTACGAAGCCTTTGTCGAAGCCGGCAGCCCCTTCGATGCGGCGGTGGCGGCGCGCCTGCGTGACTGCATCTACGCCAGCGGCAACAGCCGTGAGCCGGGTGCGGCGTTCCGCGACTTTCGGGGCGGTGATCCCAGCGTCGAGCCGATGCTGCGCGACCGGGGCTTGCTGCCCGTTTGACCAGGAGCCAGCCGATGAAATTCGCGCTTGTCACCGGTGCCGGTTCGGGCATCGGTCGTGCCGCCGCCCAGGCCTTGATGGCAGCGGGCTACCGTGTCGCGCTGGTCGGCCGCCGAACCGAGCCGCTGACTGAAACTGCCACAGGCTTTGCGCCCGAGCAGGCCCTGGTCCTGCCCACCGATGTGACCGATGCCGCTGCCGTGGCGGCTGCGTTTGCCCAGGTGCAGACGGTGTTCGGCCGGCTTGATGTGTTGTTCAACAATGCCGGCATGTCGGCCAAGGGCGTAGCTTTTGAGGACTTGAGTCTGGCGCAGTGGCAAGCGGTGGTGGATGTGAACCTGACCGGCAGTTTTTTGTGCGCGCAGGCGGCCTTCAAGCTGATGAAGGCGCAGTCGCCACGCGGCGGCCGCATCATCAACAACGGCTCGATCTCGGCCCACGCACCGCGGCCCAACTCTGCCCCCTACACGGCCACCAAACACGCCATCACCGGCCTGACCAAGGCGCTCTCGCTCGACGGTCGCGCCCATGACATCGCCTGCGGCCAGCTCGACATCGGCAATGCACTGACCGAGATGGCGATGCCGATGACGCAGGGCGTCCGCCAGGCCAATGGCGAGATCGCCGTGGAGGCGACAATGGACGTGGCCCATGTGGCCAGCGCCGTCGTCTACATGGCCGGCCTGCCGCTCGTTGCCAATGTTCAATTCATGACCGTCATGGCCACGAAAATGCCCTTCATCGGGCGAGGATGAAATGATTTCTGCGTTGTTGGGTTTTGTGTTGCGCGTGGTCTTGACCATCGCCACCGTCGTGCTGGTGCTGGGCCTGATGGCTGTGGCCGTGGTGACGATGTTGTTCGTCATCATCTTCAGCCTGCTGAGCGGCAAACGGCCCAAGATCGATGCGTCGGCCTTCAGGCGAGCGCGAGATTTCCGCGCCGGGGTGCCGCGCAGACCGACTCAGGAGCCGGCTGGGGAAGTGATTGATGTGGAGGCCCGCGAAGTGCCTGCTGAGGCCAAGCGCGTCGATTGACCACTGCCGTCATTTCTGCGAATGCAGGAATCCAGTCGTGCCGACCTCCCGTCAAATCTGCACGTCAAATCCACCCGCTGATGTGTGCGCTGGATGCCAGCCTTCGCTGGCATGACGTCTCACCAGCGCTTGGCCGTCAACTGCTCCAGGATCTCCCCATAAATCCGGAACCGCGACGCGCTGATCTCGCCTGACTTCACCGCATCCAGCACCCCGCAGCCCGGCTCATGCTGATGGGTGCAGTTGTAAAAACGGCAATGATCGGCGTGCTTCCTCAGGTCGGGCATCAGCAGCGGCAGCTGCATGGGCTCGATCTGCTTCAGGCCGAATTCCTGAAAGCCGGGCGAGTCGATCAACGCCGTTTCCCGGGCACCGTCCAGCCAATACCACTGCGTCGTTGTCGTCGTGTGGCGGCCTGAATTCAGCGCCACCGAGATATCGCCCACCTGCGCCTTGGCATCGGGGATCAGCAGGTTGATGAGGGTGCTCTTGCCGGTGCCGCTGGGGCCAAGAACGAAGGTGCGTTTGCCCGCCAACCAGGGGTTCAGCGTGGCGGCGGAGCCGACCGGGTCGGCCTTCAGCGCCAGCTCCATCATCGACAGACCCATCGCGTGATACGGCAGCAGCCGCTCACGCGCCGAGGCGGTGCCGGGCAGGTCGGTCTTGTTCAGCGCAATCGTCGTGGCAATGCCGGCTTGCTCGGCGGCGATCAGCGCACGGGTCAGCTGGCTTTCGCTGAACACCGGCTCCACGGCCACCAGGATCAGCAACTGATCAAGGTTGGAGGCGAAGCTCTTGGTCTTCCACTCATCCTGGCGGAACAGCAGGTTGCGGCGCGGCTGCACCGCCTCGATCACACCCTCGTCCGAGCCGCTCGGTGCCCAGCGCACGGTGTCGCCGACCACGCAGTCGCTTTTTTTGCCGCGCGGGTGGCAGACGATGCGTTTGCCCTCGGCGTCTTCGACGATGTAGTGACGGCCATGGCCGCGCACGACTAGGCCGACATTGACGGCACCCGCGCGTGTCGTCATTCAGCGGTCGACGATGTGTCGGACTCAGGCAGGGCCGAGACCTGCGCCGCGCAGATGAAATCGTTGACCGTCAGGCCGCCCGCCGAGTGGGTGGAGAAGCTCACCGTGACGGCGTCGTAGCCCACCATCATGTCGGGGTGGTGATCTTGCGCGTGGGCGATCTCGGCCACCGCATTGACAAAGGCCATCGTCTGATAAAAATTGTCAAAACCGAAGCGGCGGCCGATCAACGTCCCTTCGGCGTCGGCGCTCCAGCCTGGCACCTGGGCCAGCCATTCGGCCAAGTCGGTGAGCGCTTCGCGCTGCGGCGTGCATTGGGCAATCAATAGATTCATGTCAGTGCTGCCAAGCGTTCGGTGGCAGGCGGGTGAGAGTAATAGAAGCGCGCATAAACCGGGTCGGGTGTCAGCGTGCCGGCGTTGTCTTCATGCAGCTTCAGCAGTGCCGAAGCCAGATCGCGTCCGCTGGCCTGGGCGCAGGCATAGGCGTCGGCCTGGAACTCGTCCTTGCGCGACAGCCGACTGGCCAGCGGCGTGAAGAAGAAGCCGAACACCGGCACCACCAGCAAGAACAGCAGCAGGGCCAGTGCGTCATTCGGGGCGGCCATGTTCGGCTGCACGCTGAAGGCCAGATAAAAGCTGACCTGACCCGATAACCAGCCCAGTAGCGCGAACGCGCCCAGGCTGATGGCGAACATGGCAAGCATCCGCTTGAGCACATGCTTGTGCTTGAAATGCCCCAGCTCATGGGCCAGCACCGCTTCCACTTCGGCGCCGTTCAGGCGCGACAGCAGGGTGTCGAAAAACACCACCCGCTTGGCCCGGCCAATGCCGGTGAAATAGGCGTTGCCATGGGCCGAGCGGCGGCTGCCGTCCATCACGAACAGGCCTTGCGCGGCAAAGCCGCAGCGCTGCATCAAGCCTTCCACCCGCTGCCTGAGATGGGCGTCGGCCAGCGGCTCGAACTTGTTGAACAGCGGCGCGATGACGGTGGGGTAGAGCACCATCACGATCAAGTTGAAGCCCACCCAGGCGCCCCAGGCCCACAGCCACCAAAAAGCCCCGGCCGCGCCCATCAGCCACAGGATCAGCGCCGCAATCGGCAGGCCGATCAGCACGCCGACGGCGGCACCTTTCAGCGCATCAAGGGCATAGAGCCGCCAGGTCATCCGGTTGAAGCCAAACCGTTGCTCGATGCGGAAGGTGTTGTACAGCTCCCAGGGCAGATCGAGCAGTGCGCCGATCAGGGTGAAGGCGACCAGCAGGGCCAGCTGATAGGCCATGCCGCCAAAGCGCGGGGCGATGTCCAGCAGGGCCAGGTTCAGCGCATCGAGCCCGCCCAGCAGGGTCCAACCAAGCAGGATGGCGGTATTGAAGGCCAGGGTGAAGAGGCCAAACCGGCTGCGTACCACCGTGTAGTCGGCCGCCTTTTGGTGGGCCGCCAGGGGCACGCTGGCGGCGAAGGGCGCGGGCACCTTGTTGCGGTGCTGGGCGACGTGGCGAACCTGCCGATTCGACAGCCACAATTTGCAGGCCAGGGACAGCAACAGCAGCAAGGCAAAGGCGAGGCTAAGGGCGGTGGGATTCAAGGTGGCGAGATTGAAAGTGGGAATAGCGCTGGGCGTCATTCGCGAAGTGTAGGGCTGCGACAATCTGACCCTTTCGATGTCTCAAGAAAGCCCTGCCATGAACGCCGAAGCCACGCTGGCCCTGAATGAACACAACCTGGTCTGGATTGATCTGGAAATGACGGGCCTGTACCCCGAGACCGACCGCATCATTGAAATCGCCGTCGTCGTTACCGACCCGCTGCTGGGCACGCGCATCGAGGGCCCGGTGTTCGCCATCCACCAGAGCGACGAGACGCTGGACAAGATGGACAACTGGAACAAGGGCACGCACGGCAAGAGCGGGCTGATCGACCGGGTCAAGGCATCGACCGTCAGTGAAGACGAGGCGGTGGCCGCGACCATCGCTTTCTTGAAGCAGTACGTGCCTGCCGGAAAATCGCCGATGTGCGGCAACAGCATCTGCCAGGACCGCCGCTTCATGGCCAAGACCATGCCCAAGCTGGAAGACTTCTTCCACTACCGCAACCTCGATGTGTCGACGCTGAAGGAGCTGGCGCGGCGCTGGAAGCCGGCCATCCTGCCCGGCTTCAAGAAGGCGCAGGCGCACACAGCGTTGGCCGACATCCATGAGTCCATCGACGAGTTGGCTTACTACCGCGAGCATTTCCTGAGCCTGTAATCGACATGTTGTGGGCCGCGTTTGACTTTCCGCGTCATCCGCTGGCGCGTGAGGATGGCGAGCGGGTTCGCGGCGCGTTTTATGCGCCGCCGGCCCGCTGGCTGCGCGCAACGTCGCCTGCCGAATTGCCTGCCGTGATCGACGAAGCCCATCAAGCGGCCATTGCCGGTGCCTGGGTGCTGGGTGGCCTGCGCTACGAGGCAGCGGCGGCCTTCGATGCGGCGCTGGCCGTGCATCCCTTCAATCAGCCGCTGGCCGAGTTTGCCGTTTACGACAGCGCCCCCGAGCCTTGGCCGACCGAGCTGCCCGTGGGCGTGCTGACCAGCGACTGGCAGGACGTTCAAAGCCCTGCCGACTCGGCCGTCAAGATTGAGCGCATCCGGGATTGGATTCGCGCGGGGGATTGCTACCAGGTCAATTTGACGACGCGGCTGCGTGCCAGTCTGAATGCCGATCTGGCCGATCTGTTTCTTGCCCTGCATGCCTCGCAGCCCGGCGGCTTTTCTTTGTATCTGCGTGAAGCGGGGGTTGCCAGCGTCTCGCCCGAGCTGTTCTTCGATTGGCGGCCGGTGCCTGAGGCCCAGACCAGCTGGTTGCTCGCCACCCAACCGATGAAGGGCACGGCCGCACGGGGCGCCGACAAGGTGGCCGACGATGCGGCGCAGGGCCATTTGCGCACCAGTGAAAAAGAGCGGGCCGAGAACCTGATGATCGTGGACCTGCTGAGGAACGACATCAGCCGCGTCGCCCAGCTCGGCTCGGTGCGGGTGCCGCGCTTGTTCGAGCTGCATGCCTTGCCCACCGTCTGGCAGATGACCTCGACCATCACCGCCGTCAGCCGACCGCGGCTCATGTTGAGCGAGGTGTTTACGGCGCTGTTCCCCTGCGGTTCGGTCACCGGCACACCCAAGGTGCGGGCCACGCAGATCATCCAGGAGCTGGAGCCGACGCCGCGCGGGTTTTATTGCGGCGCGCTGGGCCTGATTCAACCCGGCGGCGTGGCGACGTTCAATGTGCCGATCCGCACCGTGGAGCGGCTTGGCGAAACGCTCAGTTGCGGCATCGGCAGCGCCATCACCCTGGATGCCGAGCCTGCCGCCGAGCTGGCCGAATGGCGGGCCAAGGCGCGTTTTCTGGCGCGGGCGCAGGCACCGGTGGCCGCGCTGGAAACCTTGCGGCTGGAGGACGGACAGTTCGTCCGACTGGATGCGCACCTGGCCCGTTTGCAGCGCACGGCCCAGCACTTCGGGCTGCGCTTTGCGATGGGCAAGGTGCGCGCCGCGCTGGCCTGTCTGGCTGCGGACAGGCCAGAGGGCCGCTGGCGTGTGCGCCTGACCGCCGGCGCCCAGGGCGAAATCAGCTTGCAACACCTGCCGCTGACGGCAACCCCCGACACCGTCGTGCTGGCTCTGGCAGCCACGCCGGTGGCCAGCGACAACGAGTTCCTGCGTCACAAGACCACCCGCCGCGAGGTCTATCAGCCTTTTGTCGACGCCAAGCCGTCTGGCGCCTTTGACGCGCTGCTGTGGAACGAAGCGGGTGAGTTGACCGAATGCAGCTTCGGCAATATCGCCCTGCGGATCGACGGCCGGTGGCTGACGCCGCGCAGCCAGGCGGGTTTGCTGCCGGGCGTGTTGCGGGAGGCGATGCTGGCCAGCGGCGAAATCCACGAAGCGACGCTGATGGTGGCCGATCTTCAGCGCGCTGAAGCCCTGGCTTTCTTGAACAGCCTGCGCGGATTCGTGCCGGCCGTGATGCACTGCACAAAATGAACACTTGCTAGGTTAAACCCTTGCGTGCTACAGTCATGGACTTGGTGCAGTGCAGATTTAGTAGCGCACTCGCCGATTCGTACGTCTCCTCTGACCTCTGTTCAGGCCATTTCTTCATCCGAAGCAAATGTCGCGCTGCACACCCCTCGTGGTTCGGTCGGCGGCGATGCCGTCGCTTTGACTGTTCCACCGACGCCTTACCCCAAGCGCTGCACACCAACGCAGCCAGCGGGTAATCGACGCGAGCTTTCTCCCAGCGACTTATTTGGTTTGACGCGCTTCACATCCAGCGCGTCAGGCCACATGTGTTCGTGCCTTCACATTGGCGCGAAGGCATGGCTTTGTTGAAAGAAGATATGAGCTTTGAAAATCTAGGCCTGAACGAAATCCTCTTGGCCGCTGTCAAGAAGTCCGGTTACGAAACCGCCACCGAAGTCCAGGTGCAAGCCATCCCAGAAGGCCTGAAGGGCAAAGACCTGATGGTCTCGGCCCGCACCGGCTCCGGCAAGACGGCTGCCTTCATCCTGCCCGCGCTGCAAAAGATTCTTGAGCTGCGCGCTGAAGACAGCGCCCGCCCACGCGGCAAGAACTACGGCCCGCGCGTGCTGGTTCTGGCCCCCACCCGTGAGCTGGCCATGCAAGTGGCCAAGGCTGCACAAACCTACGGCGGCGGCGTTCCCGGCCTGCGCATCTGCACGGTTTTGGGCGGCATGCCTTACCCGCTGCAGATCAAGCAATTGACCAGCTCGCTGGACATCCTGATCGCCACCCCTGGCCGTTTGCTGGACCACCTGCAATCGGGCCGTGCCGTGCTCGACAACGTGCAAATGCTCGTCCTTGACGAAGCCGACCGCATGCTCGACATGGGCTTTATCGACGACATCAAGACCATCGCCGACCGCATTCCGGCCGAGCGTCAGACGGTGATGTTCAGCGCCACGTTTGCCGGCCACGTCGGCCGTCTGGCCCATGACCTGATGCGCGATCCGATGCGCATCGATGTCGCGTCGCACACCGACACCCACGAA
>JBBQKT010000101.1:0-10607 GCA_038327205.1 Burkholderiales bacterium
ACAGTGGGTGCCGGGCGCAGCGCCGGCATCGTGCTCGATCGGGACGTGGATGTGTCGCGGGGCGACTGGTTGCTCGCGCTGGGCGATGACGGGCAGTCGGTCTTCAGCACCCGCCGCGAGCTGCGCGCCACCGTGGCCTGGCTGGACGACGAGCCGCTGCGGGCCGGGCGGATCTACTGGGCCGTGCACGGCCATCGCTGGGTCAAGGCCCGGGTCACGCGCATCGCGCACCAGCTCGACGTCCACACCCTGCAAAAGGACGCCGCGGCCCAACTGGGCGCCAACGCGATCGGCGAGGTGGAGCTGGCACTGCAGGCCCCGATTGCGGTGCTGCCCTACCAGGCGTCACGCGCGCTCGGTGCCCTGGTACTGGTGGACACGGCCACCCACAAAACTGCGGGAGCCGCCCTGCTGCATTGATCCACGGCGAACATCCGCGGGCATGTCAAGGCCTCCCGCGGTGGAAGATTGGTGAAAGCCCATAAAATCGCGGCTTCCGACCTGATCGACACTGTCCCAGAAAAATGACCCATACCGTCACTGAAGCCTGCATCAAGTGCAAATACACCGACTGTGTCGACGTGTGCCCCGTGGACTGCTTCCGCGAAGGACCGAACTTCCTCACCATCGACCCCGATGAGTGCATCGATTGCGCTGTCTGCATCCCCGAGTGTCCGGTCAACGCCATCGTCCCGGAAGAAGACGTGCCCGGCAATATGCAGCACATGATCAAGCTCAACGCCGATCTGGCCAAGAAGTGGCCCAGCATCACCAAACGCAAGGCCGCCCAGCCGGACGCCGATGAATGGAAAGACCGCACGGGCAAGCTGCCCGAGTTGATCCGCTGAAACAGCAACGATTTATGGAACCGCAATTGAACGCAGAAATCGCCAAGACGGCCGCTGACCACGGCGGAGCCGCATTTGAAACGATAGAAACAGACGCCGTCATCGTCGGTGCCGGCCCGGTCGGCCTGTTTCAGATCTTCGAGCTGGGCCTGCTCGAGATCAAGGCTCACATCATCGACTCGCTCGCCTACCCCGGCGGCCAGTGCATTGAGCTCTACCCCGACAAGCCGATTTACGACATCCCCGCCGTGCCGGTGTGCACCGGTAAGGAGTTGACCGACAACCTGATGAAGCAGATCCAGCCCTTTGGCGCGACCTTCCATCTGGGCCAGGAAGTCACCACCGTCGAAAAGCAAGACGACGGCCGCTTCTTTGTCGAGACCTCCAAGGGCACCCGGTTTCTCACCAAGACCATCTTCATCGCCGGCGGCGTGGGCTCGTTCCAGCCGCGCACCTTGAAGGTTGACGGCATCGAGAAATACCTCGACAGCCAATTGCATTACCGCGTGCGCAACCCCAGCCAGTTCGCCGGCAAGAACATCCTTGTCATCGGCGGCGGTGACTCGGCCCTCGACTGGGCGCTGAACTTCTGCGCCGGCAATGAGGACGGCGGCGCCAACAAGGCCGAAACCGTCATCCTCTTGCATCGCCGCGATGGCTTCCGTGCCGCACCGGCGAGTGTGGCCAAGATGCATGAGCTGTGCGACGCGCAGGAGATGCAGTTCTTGGTTGGTCAAGTCACTGACATCGTCGAATCCGACGACAAACTGACCGGGGTCAAGGTCACCGGCGGCGACGGCGTCACCCGTGTCGTGCCGGTCGATCAGGTGCTGGTGTTCTTCGGCCTGAGCCCCAAGCTTGGTCCGATCGCCGAATGGGGTCTGGCGCTGGAGCGCAAGCAGATCGTCGTCGACACCGAGAAGTTCCAAACCAGCACGCCGGGCATCTTTGCGGTGGGCGATGTCAACACCTATCCAGGCAAGAAGAAGCTGATCCTGTCGGGCTTTCACGAGTGCGCGCTGGCCGCGTTTGGCGCGGCACCGTACGTGTTCCCGGACAAGCGGATTCATCTGCAGTACACGACGACGAGCCCGAAGCTGCACAAGGTGCTTGGTGTGGAATCGCCTGTGTTCGATTGATCTCGCTTGACCTTTTAAAAGGCCCGCCCAGTGCGGGCCTTTTTCATGGCGCCGCTACACTGCGGGCTCGCTAGGGGTGTTGACTCGCAAGAGCCGACTGAGAAAGTCCCTTTGAACCTGTGAAACGCCTCGGCGTTTCAAAGTCCCCTTGAGGGGGGCTTTGCGGTCGCAGACCGCGAAGTTCCCTCAAGGGGCTTTGAGGTAATCCTCGCGCAGGGAAGCACGCTGAAGCCCACGTCGAATCAATGCCTTTCTCCGCCGACGTTCGGGCGCTGTCATGCCGACCTGCCATCGCTTTTCAAGAGCACAAGATGGCAAAACTGAAGTACCACCACCACTCCCTCATCGCCACGGCAGCCGCCGTGTTCTGCAGCAGCGCAGCCCTTGCGCAGACGACGCTGCCCACCGTCACCATCACCAGCCGCGCCGAGGCGCCCGTCAGCATCGGTGGCTTTGGCGACACCCCCGTCGCCAAGCTGCCGCTGCAGGCCAGCGTCATCAGCAACGAACGGCTGACCGATCTGGGCATCAATGCCCTGGCAGGCATCACCAGCCTCGACGCCAGCATCAGCGACGCTTACAACGCGCAGGGCTACGTCAGCTACCTGAAGATCCGCGGCTTCGACCTCGACAACCGTTTTAACTACCGCCGTGATGGCTTGGCCATCAACGCCGAGACGGCCCTGCCGCTGGGCAACAAATCGGCCATCGAGGTGCTCAAGGGCACCAGTGGCATTCAGGCCGGCACCAGCGCGCCGGGTGGGCTGGTCAACCTGATCGTCAAGCGGCCGACGGCCACCAACTCGACGACGGTCGGCCTCGCCTTCAGCGAGCGCGGCACGGTCGAAGCAACGCTTGATCTGAACCGCCGCATCAGCCCCGACATCGGCCTGCGCATCAACGCCAGCGCCGCGCATCTCGACCCCTTGTTGCACGATGCCAAAGGCTCGCGCCACCTGCTGGCCGCCGCCGCCGACTGGAAGGTTTCGCCCGACACCTTGGTCGAGGCGGAGTTTGAGCTGAGCCGCCAAAGCCAGCGCAGCCAGCCCGGTTTCAGCATGCTGGGCAACGTGTTGCCCAGCGCCAAATCGATCGACCCACGCACCAATCTCAACAACCAGCCCTGGAGCCTGCCGGTCGTCTTCAATGGCCAAACTGCCTCACTGCGCATCAGCCAGCGCCTGAGTGACGACTGGCGCGCACAAGCCCACCTGGGCGTGCAGCGGCTCAAGACCGATGACCGGCTGGCCTATGCCTTTGGCTGCTACGACGCCGCTGCGGATGCCTACTACGCCGACCGCTACTGCCCCAATGGCGACTTCGACCAGTACGACTTCCGCAGCGACGGTGAGAAGCGAAACAGCGACGCACTCGATCTGTCGCTGAGCGGCAAAGTCGTTGCCATCGGCATGCGCCACGACATCAGCACCGGCGTGTTGTTCAGCCGTTTCAAAAGCCGCTTCGGCGGCCAGGCCTACAACTACGCGGGCACCGGCAATATCAATGGCCAGTTGGTGACGACCCCTGACCCCACGCTGAGCGACGCCAACACCAACCGCGACGAGCGCAGCACCGAGATCTATCTGCGCGATGCCATACAGCTGACTACGCAATGGCAAGCCTGGCTGGGCCTGCGCGCCACCCATCTGCAGCGCGCCAGCGTGCGGGTCAACGCACCGGCAGGCGACAGCCGGCCCACCGACTACCCGCAATCCTTCACCACGCCATGGCTGGGGCTCAGCTACGCCGTCAACCCACAGTTGATGGCCTATGCCAGCTGGGGCCAGGGCACGGAGTCTGAAGTCGCGCCGAACCGCCCCCGCTACAGCAACGGGGGCGAGGCCCTGCCCGCGTTGAAGAGCGATCAGTTGGAAGTAGGACTGAAGGCCGGGAGCAACACCGTCGATTGGTCGGTCAACGCCTTTGACGTCAAGCGCCCACAGTTCCGCGATATCGGTGCCTGCAGCAGCGTGGCCAACAGCTGTGTCCGCCAGGCCGACGGCAATGCGCGCCATCGCGGTGTCGAAGCGCAAGCCGATCTGAAGTGGACCGGCGGCGGCCTGCTGGCCAGCGCGATGCGCTTGCGCGCACGGGTTGAGGGCAGCATCGACGCCAGCCTGAACGGACTCAAGCCCGCCAACACGCCGGAGTCAACGCTCAAGCTGCAGGCTCGGCAGAACGTGTTGCCTGGCCTTCTGCTGCAAGCCGGCCTCGTCTACGAAGGCCCGCGCGCCGTGTTGCCCGACAACAGCGTCAACATCCCCGGCTGGACGCGGCTGGACGCCGGTGCACGCTTCGAGCAGGTGCTCAGCGGCAAGCAACTGCTGACCTGGCGCATTGGCGTCGACAACCTGGCCGACCGCCGCGCCTGGAAAGAATCGCCCTACCAGTACGGCCACGTCTACCTCTACCCGTTGGCCGGACGCACATGGCGCGCCAGCGTGGAGGTTCAGCTCTAGAACCTGCTAATTTCCAGGCTATACTTGCGGGCTTAATTCCTCGATAGCTCAGTTGGTAGAGCGCCGGACTGTTAATCCGTAGGTCCCTGGTTCGAGCCCAGGTCGAGGAGCCAAGAATTCGCACGTTGAAGAAAAACAAGAAGTCCACAAAAAGAACAATTCCTCGATAGCTCAGTTGGTAGAGCGCCGGACTGTTAATCCGTAGGTCCCTGGTTCGAGCCCAGGTCGAGGAGCCAAACGAAGAAGCCCTGCATGCCTAGCGCATGCGGGGCTTTTTTCTTGGTCGGCATTCTCACGAACAGCGCCGAACCCAAAATATCAGAGCCATCCGGCAGGCTTCGCGACGCCAACCAACGCAGCCAGCACCGACCCAGCAAGCAGCAATGTTGCAGGAATCTTGACGACAAAGAGCGCGGGCGGCTTGGTGACAGTGACCTGCACCCTCTCAGCCGTACCAAGGCAAACGAGTGTTTGCCGCACTTCCTTGCTTCACGGCACCACGCGCAACCCATCCTTCGCGAAGCTCAACGGCCCCTTGTAGCGCTGTAGAACCGAGGCCTCGACCGCCGCGCGGGCGTTGTCGAGCGTGGGCGACAGATGGCTGAGAAGGAGCTGCCCCACCAGCCCCTCATCGGCGATCTCGCCAATCGTCTTTGGCGGCGTGTGCAGCGTGTAAAGGATGGGCGGCGAGCCCGGCGGGTCGAGCACCACGCTGTTGAAAACCAGCAAGCTGGTGTCGCGCACGAGGCTGCGCAGTCCGGCCAGGCCGTCGGCATCGATGTCGCCGCTGAAGGTGATGCTCTTGCCGCTGTGGTCGATGCGATAAATAACGGCGGGCGCGTCCCGGTGGTGGCCGGCGACTGCCCGGATCGTCAGCTGGGCATCGCTGTAGATCGTCTTTGGCAGCGGGCCGCCCTTGCGCCCAGTCGAGATGTCGGTCGCCTTGATCGTCATCGGTGCCGAGAAGTCCTTCAGGTAGCCGAAAGCGCCCTGTTTGCCGAACAGCAGGTCAATGAAGCGGCTGGTTGACGGGAAGTTCGCATCCTCACCCGACCCCTTGCGTCCGTCCGGCCCGAAGACATTGAACGTGATCGGCCCACCGCCCGCCACCGAACGCGCCTTGAACAGGCCCGGCAGCTCGCCGACATGGTCCACATGCAGGTGCGTCAGCAAGACGATGTCGGTCTTGGCGAGCGACAGCTTGGCTTCGCCGAGTCGGGCGAATGATCCCGGACCGGCATCGACCAGGATGCGCGGCACGCCGTCGACCAGCACCAGATAGCTGGCCCCGGCGCGCCCGGTGGCCCCGGGGCCGCCCGAGCCCAGCACCACCAATTCCAGCGGCGGCGGCGGTGCGGAACTTGGCGGCGCGGAGGCAGCGCTTGTCGACTGCGCATTGACGCTCATGGCCAAGGTGAAGCCGACAACAGCGGCACCGACCCGCCAGCCCAGCGGCGCGGCCCTCATTGGTGAAGCTGCTCGGCGTCGGCGACAAGCGTGCCGCGAAGTTGCTGACTGGGGTCGAGTGAAGTCATCGTGTCTCCTTGAGGGTCATTCGGAATCATGCTGCCTTTTGCCATGAAGGGGCTTACGCCTCTGGCAAGGTTGATCTTGACCGCCAGGCAGCTCAATCGGCCAACACCATGCCGCGCGAGCGAGCGAGCAATCGCGCACGCACCCACGCACACAAACACGCACACAAACACGCACACACGCCCGCACCGAAGCCGCAAGCCTGGCCCATTCACCGCCCATGGGAGAATCCCGCGACCCAATGCAAAAAATCTCGGCCCTCAGTGGATGACACTGAGAGCCACTCGACGAAGCCCCGCATGCCTGGAGCGTGCGGGGCTTTTTTCTTGCTGCAAGCATGCTCAAACGCATCACCCCGACCCCTAATCGCCATGAAACCATTTATCCGATTGTTCTTCCGCACCCTGCGCGTCCTGCTCGGCCCGGTCATGCTGCTCAAGGAACGACTGACCCGCCCGGCAGCCGTACAACGCTCTGCCGCCCAGCAGGCCGAAGTTGACCGCCAATGCAAAGACCTGACGCTGTACCAATTTCAGACCTGCCCGTTCTGCATCAAGGTCAGGCAGGAGATGCACCGGCTGGCGCTGCCAATCACGCGGCTTGACGCCCAGCATGAGGCACAGACTCGCGCCGACCTGCAGCAAGGCTCAGGGGCGGCCAAGGTGCCTTGCCTGAAGATCATTCATGCCAATGGGTCGGTGCAGTGGCTGGGTAACTCGGGCGCGATCATTGAGTATTTGCGCGGGCGGTTTGCGCCGGCATGAGCGCCAACAGGGCCACCCTCGCCCAGTTGCGCAGCGGTGCGCTGACCGGCGTTCGGCGGCTGGATCTGTCGGGCTGCGGCTTGAGCGAGTTGCCGATGGAAGTGTTCGCGCTGGCGGACACGCTGGAAATTCTGGATGTCTCGGGCAATACCCTGAGCGCCCTGCCCGACGGGCTGCCGCGCCTGCACAGGCTGCGCATCCTGTTCGCTTCGGGCAACCAGTTCACCGCCCTGCCGGAGGTGCTGGGCCGCTGTGTGCAGCTGGAAATGGTGGGCTTCAAGGCGAACCGCATCCGCACGGTGACGGCCGCCGCGTTGCCCGCCCGTTTGCGCTGGCTGATCCTGACCGACAACCAGATCGACGCCCTGCCCGCCGAGCTCGGACATCGACCTCGGCTGCAAAAAGTAGCGCTAGCGGGCAACCAGTTGCGCACGTTGCCGCACGAGATGGCCGCCTGCAAGCGGCTTGAGCTGCTGCGCATCTCGGCCAATCAATTGACCGCCCTGCCCGACTGGCTGCTGGCCCTGCCGCGACTGTCGTGGCTGGCCTTTGCCGGCAATCCGTTCAGCAGCGCACGAGAAGACGCGGCGCTGGCTGACACGCCGTTGCCTGCCGTGCCCTGGCGCCGGCTGCAGATCCACGAGCAGCTGGGCGAAGGTGCCTCGGGTGTGATCCACCGTGCGCAGCAAGACCAAGAGCAAGACCAAGAGCAAGAACGTGGCGACAACAACCGCGCCATGGCGCTGAAGATCTTCAAGGGCGAGGTCACCAGCGACGGCCTGCCCCACAGCGAGTTGGCCGCCTGCCTGCATGCGGGCGCGCACACCAACTTGATCCCGCTGCTGGGCCGGCTGACCGACCATCCCACCCAGGCCGACGGCCTGGCGATGCAACTGATCGCGCCGGAGTTCCGAAATCTGGCCGGGCCGCCGAGCTTTGACTCCTGCACCCGCGATGTCTATGCGGCTGAGGCGCGCTTTGACCTTGCCACCCTGCGCCGCCTGGCGGGCGGCATCGCCTCGGCGGTGCGGCAACTGCATCAGCGCGGCATCACGCATGGCGATCTGTATGGCCACAACATCCTGCACAACGGTCGGGGTGACGCCTATCTGGGCGACTTTGGCGCAGCTTCGTTCTTCGAGCTTGACATCGCCTTGGCGGTGCAGCGCCTCGAATCGCGGGCCTTTGGCTGCCTGCTCGAAGAGCTGATCGAGCGCTGTGATTCGCCCGCTGAGGCCCTACTCGCACTGCTCGCACTCCGCGACGCCTGCCTCGACGAAGACCCGGCCCGCCGGCCGCTGTTCGACGAAATTGAGCACACCCTCCTACCCACGAGCCCATCATGAGCACCCCCCTGCCGCCCTGCCCCGCCTGCAAATCCGAGCTGACTTACGAAGACGGCAGCCAGTTCGTCTGCCCGGAGTGCGGCCATGAATGGTCGGCCGCCGCACCGGCCGCCGACGCTGGCGACGCGGTGCGTGTCATCCGCGATGCCAACGGCGCCGAACTGAAGGACGGCGACACCGTCACCGTCATCAAAGACCTGAAGGTCAAGGGCTCATCCCTGGTGGTGAAGGTCGGCACCAAGGTCAAAAACATCCGCCTCGCCGAGGGCGACCACGACATCGACTGCAAGATCGACGGCGTCGGGGCGATGGGGCTGAAATCTGAGTTTGTGAAGAAGGCCTGAGGCTGAGGCTGCACGCTGACGGGCTCGGGTCGCCGCAGCGAACACCATGGATCGGGCCTGGCGCCAGCAAGAGCCTTCAGTTTTGCCTACCATCGGCGCCACTCGCTTGCTCGTAGACCCGTCAACCCACCGAAACCAAGGCCGTGCCATGACCATCAAGTTCTATTACCACCCGTCCCCCAACCCGGCCAAGGTCGCGCTATACCTCGAAGAGACGGGCCTGCCCTACGAAGTGGTGGCAGTGGACACGCGCAAGGGCGAGCAGCATTTGCCGGCCTTCCTGGCGATCAATCCAAATGCCAAGACGCCGGCCCTGGTGGACGGCGACGCGACCGTGTTCGACAGCAATGCCATCTTGCTCTACCTGGCCGAAAAAACCGGTCAGTTCCTGCCGCCCAACACCCCGGCCGCACGGGCACAAATGCATTCTTGGCTGATGTTTGTCGCCACCGGCATCGGGCCGTATTCGGGCCAGTGCGTGCACTTCAAGCACTTTGCGCCCGCGCCCAAGGACTACGCGGTGAACCGCTATGACTTCGAGGCCTGGCGTCACTGGACCCTGATCGACGAGCAGCTCGCCAAACACCCTTATATGCTGGGCGACAGCTACACCCTGGTGGACATGGCCGTGTGGGGCTGGGCGCGCGCCGTGCCCTTCATCCTGGGCGCTGATGCCTGGGCCAAGCTGCCCAACGTCAAGCGCCTGCTGGACGAAATCAATGCCCGCCCGGCGGCCCAGCGCGCCGAAGCACTGAAGGCGCAGCACAGCTTCAAGACCGAAATGGACGATCAGGCCCGCGCAGCGATGTTCCCGCAGAACGCCAGGCTCGCCGCCAACGATGGCGCCGCACCATGATTGATCGGTACTACTGAACAACGCCCAACGGGCACAAGCTGACGATGTTCCTGGAGGAAGCCGGCCTGCGCTAGCGCACCCTGCCGGTCCACATCGACCAGGGCGAGCAGTTCGCGCCCGAGCTCTTGAAGATTGCGCCCAACAAGCGCTTCCCCGCCATCGTCGCTCACATGCCGGTGGCTGGCGGCGAGGCAATCTCGCTGTTTGAGTCAGGGGCCATCCTGCTGTGGGCGCTGGTTGGCGCGCATCAAGGCCGGGCCCGGCACCGAGCGGGCTTATGCCCGTGCGGCGGAAATCACCAGCGCACCGGTGATGGACGAAGCGGCCAAGAAGGTGATGTTCGGGCAGGACGCCAGCACCGCTCGTCCGGCCTGAATCAGAACTTGACCCGGCAGCGCAGCCCGGCCGGCAGCTGCTGCTTGCTGTTGTCCAGATCGGCCACGATGCCAAAGGTGCCGGCCGCCGCGTCCACCACGCGGTCCACCGTGCGGATGCGGGCGGTGATGGCGCGCTGGAACGGGGCTTCGGGCGTCACGCTCACCGTCTGACCGATCTTCAGCTGCGGGAACAGGCGCAGCGGCAACAGGGCCTGCACGGCCAGCGGGTTGGTCTGCGCGATCTTGAGGATGGGCTTCTTGCCGTCGCCCGCATCCACCAGCGCGCCGGGGAACAGGTATTGGTCAACGACAACGCCGCTGAACGGTGCGATCAGCTGGCGGCGGCGCAACTGGTCTTCGGCCTGCCGGACATCGAGCCGCGCCAGTTGGGTGTTCTCGCCAGCGGTTTTCAACTCGGCCTCGGCCAGCTTCAGTTCGGCCTGCACATCGTCGCTGGCCTGGGCGGAGACAAACTCCTCGGCCTGCAACTCGGCCACGCGGCGCGACTTTTCGCGCAGCGCCGTCACCTTGGCGCGGGCCAGCTCGGCGGCACCCTGGGCCTCGGCGCGAAAGCGCGCGCTGTCGGCGGCACTTTGCTCAACGCTGGACTCGATCGTCACCAGCACCTGGCCCTGGCGGATCGATTCGCCCCGCCGGGCGTGGACTTTTTGCAGCAGGCCGACGACCGGGCTGCGGATCTCCACCGTCTGCGCGGCTTCGATCATGCAGTCGAACTCGTCGACAGCAGCAGGAGCAGCGGCGGCAGCAGCAGCGGAAAGCGCCGGGCAACCGAGCAGAAGCAGCGGCACGAGGGTGATGAGAAAACGTGTCTTTGGGTTCATGAGGCGCGTCCAGCGATACCGATGATTTGTTGAAGTTCTTGATCCTGCTTGAGCGTCTGCATCCGCGCAGCGTAAGCGCGGCGTTCGGCCGCTGCCTGG
>JBBQKT010000102.1:0-10502 GCA_038327205.1 Burkholderiales bacterium
CTACATCTTCCGCAATGCGGTGCTCGACTACGCCGCCGGCGGCGACGCCCGCAAGCTCTACGGCAACATCGAGCTGATGCGTGAGGCCTATCCGCCGCAGGCGTTTTATGCGCTGATGAACCTGCTGTCCACCCATGACCAAGCCCGCGCGCTACACCACTTCGGCGATGTCGATGATGGCGATGCCAAGAAGCGGGCCGAAGCCAAACAGCGGCTTCGGCTGGCCCTGCTGTTCCAAATGAGCTTCCCCGGCGCGCCCGCAATCTATTACGGCGACGAGGTGGGCGTGGCCGGCGGCGAGGACCCGTTCAACCGCGCCACCTATCCCTGGGCGGATGAGGGCGGCACACCCGATTTGGCGTTGTTGGCCGAGTTCAAGCGTTTGACTGCCATGCGCCAGGCCCATGCCGTGCTGCGCCACGGCTCAATTGCCGCACCGCTGCACCTCGATGCCCATGTGATTGTGTTGGCGCGCCAGGACGGCCAGCGTTGGGCCGTCACGGCCACCAACAATGCCCGCACCGCCCAGCGCATCAGCGTGAAGCTGCCGACCGAGCTGGCGCAGGCGCGCTTTGTTGACGCCCTCAGCGGTGCCACCGTTCAAGCCCAGGGCGGCATGCTGTCGCTCACCATTCCCCCCCTGTTCGGAAGCGTGTTGATATGGCACTGAGAGACTTTGGACTGACCGGCCTGCGGGTGAGCCCGCTCGGTTTCGGCGCGATGCACATCAACGACGACCGCACCAGCGAGGACGAGGCCGGCCAGCTGCTCAACGCCGTGCTTGACCTCGGCGTCAACCTGATCGACACCGCACGCGGCTATGGCCTTTCGGAAGAACGCATCGGCCGCCACCTGGCGCACCGACGCAGCGAGTTCGTGCTCTCGACCAAGGTCGGCTACTTGGTCGAAGGCGTGCCCGACTGGACCTATGACTGCATCGTCGGCGGCGTCGAACGCGCGCTGCGGGTGATGAAGACCGACTGGCTGGACATCGTGCACCTGCACTCGTGCCCGCTGCACATCCTCGAACAGGACGAGGTGATCCGCGCGCTCGACGACTGCCGCCAGCAGGGCAAGCTGCGTGTGGCCGCCTACTCGGGCGACAACGCCGAGCTAAGCCGGGCCATCGCCGATGAACGCTTCGGCGCGATCCAGACTTCGATCAGCGTCTGCGACCAGGTCAATCTGGCCGAGCGCTTGCCGCAGGCCGCCGAGCGCGGCATGGGTGTCATTGCCAAGCGCCCGATCGCTGGCGCCGTCTGGCGCCATGCGACGCGGCCCGATGACCATGCCGAGGGCCAGTATTGGGACCGCTGGCGGGCGATGGGCTTTGATGCCCTGCCGGCGGACGAGCGCACTGCGTTAGCTTTGCGCTTCACCGCCCATCTGCCGGGCGTGTCCAGCAGCATCGTCGGCACCGGCAAGCTCAGCAACTTGAAGCAAAACCTCGCCCTGGTGGAACAAGGCCCGTTGCCGGCCGAGCAGCAGGCGATGCTGCGCAAAGCGTTCATCGGTCGGCAACAGGATTGGTTGGGCCTGATCTGAGTTGCGCGACGCGAACGTATCGCTTCATCGCTTCATCGCCTCATCGCCTGAGCAGCGCCGGCAGACGCGCACTCAGCGGCGGCACAGCGGCCCCGCCGCCACCGAGGCGTTGGTCATGGCGGTAGGCCTCGTTCACCTCGATCTGCCAGGCCTCTCGCCCGAACTGCTCGCGCAGCGCAGCGGCGACCCGGTCGAAGCTGTGGCCTTCCACCGCATTGCTGTCCAGATGGATGAAGCCCGGCATCGGTGCCTCGAGCAGCTGGAGCAGGGCTTGCGCCGTGTCCGCCATGAAGGAGCAGGCCGGTAGCCAGGCCCGGCTGGCGGCCACACGACCCTCGCGGTGCTGCCACTCGTCCAGCGCCATCAGCATGTTGTTGCCGGCTGCCTCGCCGTCGATTTGCCAGCCAATGCGCACGATGCTGGCGGCCGGGTTGGCGGCGGCGATGGCGTCTTCGCAGGCGATTTTGTAGCGGCCGTACTCATCTTTGGCGGTGCGCAGGTCGTTCGGCTGATGCGGGCCATCGGGTTCGTGATCGAACACCATCGCCGTGCTGGTGAACAGCATGGGGATGTGCTGCTGCGCTGCATAGGCCGCCAGCAAGCCCGCCCATTCGCTGGCGCCCATGGCCAGATGGGCAATTGCGTCGGGCCGCTGTTCGGCCAACCAAGCCTGCGCCGCCGCAGCGTCGTTGGGGTCGATGTGCTGGCGGTCCCAGCCCAGCACCTGATGCCCGCGTTGCCGGGCGAGCGCCGCCAGCTTGGGCGCCAGCGTGCCGTTCAGGCCGGTGATCAGCAGTTTCAAGACGCAGCCATTTGTTTGGCCAGATGCTTGTCGAGGAATCGCACCGTGCGGTTCCAGAAGTCGATCTGGTTGGCAGGTGCCCGAAAGCCGTGGCCCTCGTCGTCGTAGACCACCCATTCCACCTGCGCATTGCCCGCGCCGACGGCCTTGCGGAACGCTTCGCCATGCACCAGCGGCACCCGACGGTCGGCCGATCCGTAGGCCAGCAGCATCGGCTGTTTGATCTTGGCCGCATGGGTCAGCGGTGAGTTCTCCTTCAGCTCGGCGGCGTCCCGGACCCGGTCACCCACCATGGCGGGCATGCCGTGCAGCTTCCAGCTGTCGGACATATCGCTCCAGTTGACCGAATAGAGCATGTCCAGATCGGTCACCCCGACCCAGGCCACGCCGCAGCGGAACAGATCGGGGTCGCGCAACAAGCCCATCAAGGTGGCATAGCCCCCGTAGCTGGCGCCCGCAATGGCGACGCGTTTCGGGTCGGCAATGCCCTGGGCAATCGCCCAGCGGGTGGCGTCGGCCACATCGTTCTGCATCGCCTTGCCCCACTGCCGCCAACCGGCCCGGAAATGCGCTTTGCCGAATCCCTGCGTGCCACGGAACTGCGGCTGCAGCACCGCATAGCCGCGGGCGTTCAGGAACTGCACCTCGGCGTCCCAGCGCCATGACGGCGCAGGGGCGAACGGGCCGCCATGCACCAGCACCACCATCGGCAGGTTCTTTTGTTTTTCCGAGCCATTCGGCAGTGACAGCCAGGCCGGGATCTCCAGCCCGTCGCGCGCCTTGAAGCGAACCATCTCCATCGCCGCCATGTCCTTGGCGACGATGTCGGGCCGTAGGGCACCGAGCCGGGTGAATTTGCGCGTTTGCCGGTTGAACAAAAAGAACAGGCTCGGCTGAATGTCGGCAAAGGCCTCGATCAGCACCCAGGGCGCATCACCGGCCCAGGGCAGCGACAGGCGGTTCACCGTGCGTGGCAGCACCTTGTCGATCTGCGCCTGCAGCGCGGCCGTGTCGGGGTCGAACCACTGCGTCACTTCGGCATCGATGGTGAAGCGCAGGCCCAGCACCTTGTCCTCGCGAGACAGCACCTGCGCATCGACGTCGAACTGGGGCGACTGCACCAGCGGCTTGGCCGACCATTCACCGGTCACCGGGTTGATCAGCCACATCGCCAGCTTGTCCGAGCCGTGTTGTGCGGTGACATAGAGCTGGCCATCGACGCCCACATGGCGGACCTGGAAATCGCTCTCGCCGGTGTAAATATTGAACTCGCTGAGCGTGCGCCACTGATCGGTCTTGGGGTCGCGCCACAGCAGCGCGCCCTTCTCGGCCTGCCGGGTCACCGCCACCCGCAAATTGCCCTGCGGGTCGGCCACCCATTCCACCGCGTGTGCCGGCCCGTCGATGTTTTCAGAGCGCCCGGTCTTGGTGTTCAGGCGCAGCAGCTTGATGTAACCCACGTCCTTGCCGTCATAGGCTTCGGGCCGAATCACCAACACTTCATCGCCACGGCGCAGGGTCGTGCCGCCCAGCAAAAAGGTGTTCCAAGGCGCCAGCTTGACGTCGTCACTGCGGTTCACAAAGCTGTATTGCCGCTCAACCAATTGCCTGAGCGCCGTGCCATCGTGGTTGACGGCAAACAGCCCCGGTGCCGCATCAAGTTTGCCTTCGGGCTTATCGCGGTCGTTCAGATCGAAGGCTAGGCGCTCGTTGTTGACCCAGACGACCCGGCCGACATCGGCCTCTTCGGAGCCGTACACGACGGTCGGCGCCATCGTGTTCAGGTCGAGCACCGTCAGCACCGCTCGGCCATGTTTGGCGACGGTACGCATGGCCAAACGCAAGCCATCCGGCGACAACACAGCACCCAGCATTTGCGGTGCAGCCATGAACTTTGCCGCATCTGGCTTGTCCGTGGCCGCCCAAGCCGGCACCGCCGGCAAGGCACCCAGCAGGGCAGTACTCAGCAGATTGCGGCGCTTCAGCCGCACAGGGAGATCAATCAAACGCATGGAGATATCTCGCAATGGAAAAAGGGCCCTGGCGCGTTTGCGCCGGGGCCCTGATCACTTCAGACCGTTCAGCTCAAGTATTTCAACTCAAGTGAGGGCTGGATCAGAACTTGTAGCCCGCGCCCACCAAGATGGTACGGCCCCACTTGACGTACTCAAGCGGCCGGTCCTTGGTGCCAGCGTAGGTCTGGTACGACGCATCGCCCAGGTTGTTCACCTGCGCCAGCAGGCTCAGGCCCTTCAAGCTGCCCTGGTTGAAGCTGTAGCCGACCTGCGCATCGGTGATGTTCTCGCCAACCACATAACGCAGCGTGCGGCTGCCATTGAAGTTGCCGATTTCTCCGATGAAGTCAGAGCGCCTGCGCTGGCTGATACGGAACTCGAAGCCGTTGGCTTCGTAATACGCCGTCAGGTTGTAGACCTGCTTCGACAGGCCTGGCAACGAGATGTTGCCCGAACCCACGCTGGACGCACTTTCCGGATCCTTGATCGCGATATTGCTGCTGGTGAAGCTGGCGCTGGCCTGGAGGCCAAAGCCTGACAACATCGGCGACACCAGGTTGAGCGGCAACGAAGCCGTCAACTCAACGCCCGACAAGCGACCGCCCTTGCCGTTATAGGGCGCGGTGAAGTCACCCACGGTCCCGACCGTCGTGCCCGGAATCGGCTTGACGCCACCCAGATAGTTGGTGAAGTCGAAATTCGAGTTGGTCTGGGTGTAGATGTAGCTCTTCAAATCCTTGTAGAAGTAAGCGGCCGAGATGTAAGCCTTGGTGCCGAAATATTTCTCATAGGACACGTCGAACGCCGTCGCACGCCACGGATCAACTTGCGGGTTGCCACCGCTGGCACCCGGCTTACGGATGCCATTGGCGTCAGGGGTGTCACCCACGCCGAACTCGGTCGACGCACGCAGTTGGTCAACGCGGGGGCGCGCCACCTGCTTGGCCAGCGCCATGCGAAGGGTCTGGTCATCGCTCAGGCCAAACACGAGGTTCAAGCTGGGCAACACATCGGTGTAGGCCTTGCCGTCGGTCACTGACGCGGGATTGCCGCCGTTGGTCAAGCGGATCGCGGTGGACGACTGATCGGTGCGCTGCACCTGGAAGCCCACATTGCCGCGCACATTGATGCCGCCAATTTGCGAGTCGATGTTGCCCTTGAGGAAGCCGGTCGTGATCTTCTCGCTGACGTCCCAAGCCTTGGCAACGAGGTACGAAGCACCGGTCGAACTTGGCGCAAAAGTCATGTACTTCGCCACGGCACCCGGCACATTCCATGACGGGATGGCGCCGATGCCCGCAAAGCCCAGGTCCACCGAGCCGTACTGGAACTCCGGCCCGACGGCGATATCGCCTTGCGCACCGACATTGATATTGCCTTCGGGCTGACGCTTGACCTTCGAGCGATCGGCATGGTTGATACCGAAATCCATGTCCGACAGAACAGAGCCAAGGAAGGCCGGTGCTGCTGTCGTGCCGACCAACTTGAAGCTCTTCAGCTCGTCCTCGACGCTTGGCACCTTGCCGTAGCCAGAGCCATAGATCGTGCCGCGAAGCAGCAACTTCGTCGGGTCGGCATAGCTCAGCCCTGGCGCCAAAGTCGGGAAACTGCCGGTCGCAAAGTTGAGCTTGAGTGTGTCGAGCGGCGCTGCGGTGGCGCTGGTCGGTGGCAGCTGTGTGTTGTTCTCGAGGTTCAGCTCATTGCGCTTGGCCTTGGAATAGCTGACATCCGCGTTGATCGCAATGCCCGCAAGCTTGAACTTGTTGCTCCAGCCGAGGGCGTCGATCTTGTCTTCGCGCTTGTTGTACATGCCGCGAACCAGCGGGTACAAGCCACTGACTGAACCGCCTGTGAATGTGTTGCTGCCATTGATGACCGGGCTGGTCACGTTCAGGCCGGGGTTGTAGCCCCCGTTGTAGCCGCTCAGGTTCACCTCAAACTGGTTGGCCGTGTCTTCCTGCTTGGCTTCCGAATGGAACACGTCCAGCACGCTGGTCCATTCTTTGGACGGCCGGTATTCCAGGGTTGCCATCAGGCCATCGCGCTTGAGGACACCGGTCCGGCGCAGTGCCTTGATACCGTCCGAGTAGAACGTGCCGGCGGCAACGCCCGGCCGCCAGCCAGCACCGATAGCTTGCCAGGGCTCGTACAAGCCGACCTGGTTTTCCTGGATCGGCGTTTCCTGGTGCGAGTAGCCCAGCACCAGGCCGACCGTGCGGTCGGCGAACTGGTCGATGTAGCTGGCGCTGAAGCGGTTGCCGGTCGCCTTGGCATTGCCGGCGGAACCCAATGAATTGCGCGAGCCACGTACATTCAAGGCGACAACACGGCTGCCAAAATTCAAGGGGCGTGCGGTTTGCAGGTCCAAGGTGCCAGCGAGACCCTGGCCGATCAGGCCGGCGTCGGGGGTCTTGTAAACCGTCACACCGCTGAGCAGTTCGGACGGGTATTGGTCGAACTCAACGCTGCGGTTGTCGCCGGTGCTGACCAGTTCACGGCCATTCAGCAGGCTGGTCGAAAAGTCGGGCGACAGGCCACGTACGCTGATCACCTGAGCACGGCCGGCGACGCGCTGCGCCGACAAGCCAGGCAAGCGTGCGAGCGACTCGGCAATGCTGTTGTCCGGCAACTTGCCGATGTCTTCGGCCGAGATCGCCTCGACGATGGAGTCGGAATTCTTCTTGACCGAAATCGCGTCCTCGATGCCCTTGCGGATACCGGTCACCACGACCGTGTCCAGCGTGTTCTGGGCGAAGGCGCCAGAAGCAAACATCAACACTGCGCAGCCGATGGCCACTGGGTTGATCTTGAAACCAGCGCGTGGCAAGGCGTTGCCCTGCTTGCGCTTCTCTGTGGAAGTGCTCATGTGTTTGTCTCCTAAAGCTTGTTGGAACAACAGATTCACCCGTCTCACCTGCGATGCAGCCACGCGCACCACTCGGCCAAAGGGATAGAGAACCTAACGTCTCAACCCAATTTGTACCAAAACTAGATTTTGTTTTTACCGACGTAAACCCTAGCCGTTGCTTTACTACGACCAATTTCAAGCAAAATTTTGCTAAAAATTCAGGGTTAATACCAGTTATTTACTTGTTTTTAGCGAATAAGCCGGGAATTTTGAATTCGAAGAATCGAACCATGTAGCCCGACTACATTGCCTTGAGGGCAAAACTACATCTCCTGAACCGGCCGCCGTCACGCGGCCGCCGGTCAGGTGACGTGTTGCTCAATCGCTTGTGCGGCGCCGCTCAGCGCGGCCAGGGTGTCGGTGATCAACAGGGTGGGAATGACGGCCAAATAAGGCTGAAAACGCCCCTTGGCCTCAAAGCGCTCGCGAAAGCGCGATGCGAAAAAGCGCTCCCCCAAGCGCGGCACGATGCCGCCGCCGATGTAAACCCCGCCGCGCGCGCCCAGCGTCAGCGCCACATTGCCCGCAAAACTGCCCAGCAAGGCGCAGAACGCATCGACGGTCTGGCCGCACAAGGGATCGGCGCCTGACAAGCCCTGCTCGACGATGGTCGCCGTGCTCAGCACAGCGGGGGCCGCTCCGTTGACGGCCAACACCGCCCCGTGCAGGGTCGGCAGGCCGATGCCTGAGAGCAGCCGCTCGGCTGAAACATGGGCATATTCGCGCCGCACATGGGCCAGCAACTCACTTTCGAAATCGTCGGCGGCAGACAAGGTGGCATGGCCACCCTCACCCGGCAAAGCCACCCAGCCTTGGGCGCTGCGCACCACGCCGGCCACGCCCAGCCCGGTGCCCGGACCGATCACGGCCAAGGTGCCTGTTGCAGCAGCGGCTTCGGCGCCAGCAACACCCGGCCAGGCCTGCAACTGAGCGGCTTGCAGGCGCGGCAGCGACAAGGCCAGCGCCTCAAAGTCATTCAGTGCCAACAACACATCCAGGCCCAAGGCGGCCTGCGTCGCGGCACGCGAAAAGCTCCAGTGCGCATTGGTCAACTCGATCTGATCGCCCGCTACAGCGGTGGCCAGCGCAAAAGCCGCCCGCCGCGGTGGGTGATAAGCCTCACCCAGCTGAGCCTGCAAGGCAGCCAAATAGGCAATTGCCGCTGCGGCGGGGCTCGCGTGCTCATGCACCGGCAGCACATGGACATGCGCCACCGCTGCGGACGGGGCTGCAATCCAGCCAAAGCGAGCGTTGGTGCCGCCAATATCAGCCACCAGCCAGGGATAGTTCGAGGCCGGGCTGGCGCTCACCGGGCGGCCCCAGAAGCAAGCGCTGCAGACAAGGTCAAGCAGTCAAAACGTGACATGGCATGTACGGTAGTTTTCATTCTTTTCATCCGCCGGGAAGATGGCTGTGGGCAGGAGTTCCTTACTTACTTACCCGCAGAAAGGTAGCAAAACTACAGAAAATAAACAAGAGTTTCAACCCCAAACTTCGGCACAAAAAATCAACAAATTTCGCATGCATGGCATCAAAATAATGCAAAAAAACCTGTAGTCAAGCTACAGCGAATCTTGTCCGAGCGGCGAAGGCTGAGCCTGGAATCGCAGCACGGCAGTCAGATCTGCCCAAGGGCAGGCTCATAATGTCCAACAGTTTTTCGCAGTCCTCAGCGCCCAAACCCACCATGCCCCATGTCCAGCTTTGACAGCCCTCGCTTGCTGGCCGATATCGGCGGCACCTATGCGCGCTTTGCCCTGGAAGTGCGGCCCGGCGAGTTCAGCCATATGGCGTCCTTGCGCTGCGCTGACCATGCTGATTTTCATGCCGCCGTCAGCGCCTATCTTGACGCCTTGCAAGTCACGGACGCAGGCAGTACGCCGCTGTCGCAACAAATCAACCATGCCGCCATTGCCATCGCCAACCCGGTCGAAGGCGATCAGGTGCGGATGACGAATTACCACTGGCAGTTCTCCATCGAAGAAATGCGCCAGCGGCTGGGCTTGGAAACGCTGGTGGTTGTGAACGATTTCACCGCATTGGCGATGGCCCTGCCGCGGCTGGCACCGGGCGATGTGCGGCAGATTGGCGGCGGCGAAGCCCGCATGCCCAATGTGATTGGCCTGCTCGGCTCGGGTTCTGGCTTGGGGGTATCGGCACTGATCCCGGCCGGTGACGGCTGGATCTCGCTGGGTTCCGAGGGCGGCCACGCCGCATTTGCCCCCCGGGATGAGCGGGAAATCATCATCCTGCGCCATGCCTGGAAGCAGTTTGAGCACGTGTCGTTCGAACGCATTCTGTCCGGCCCCGGGCTTGAGCTGATCTACCGTGCGTTGGCCGAAGCGGCCGGCACCCCGGCCGAGGACCTGAGCGCGCCCGACATCACGCAGCGCGCGCTGGAAGCCAGCGACGCCGTCTGCGTGGACACCCTGGAAGTGTTTTGTGCCCTGCTGGGCACGGCGGCAGCCAATCTGGCGGTGACCTTGGGCGCCATGGGCGGCATCTACATCGGCGGCGGCATCGTGCCGCGTCTGGGCGTCTACTTTGACCGCTCGAAATTTCGCGCCCGCTTCGAGGACAAAGGGCGGTTTCGTGACTACATCAGCGCGATCCCCACCTTCGTCATCACCGCCGAACACGCCACCTTCAAAGGGGCATCGGCCATTCTTGAGGCGCAATTGCGCACCCTGCAGACCTCGCCCGGTGCGGCCATCCTGGGTCAGATTCGGCGCGCCCGCGCCGAGCTGTCGCCGGCCGAGTTGCGGGTGGCCGACCATGTGCTGGCCCATGCCCGCTCGGTGCTGAACGATCCGATTGCCGAAATCGCCCGCGCCGCTCAGGTCAGCCAGCCCACTGTCATCCGCTTTTGCCGCTCGCTGGGTTGCGAGGGCCTGAGCGACTTCAAGCTGCGCCTGGCTTCGGGCCTGACCGGCACCGTGCCGGTGACGCACACACAGGTCAATCTGGGCGATTCGATGCTCGAGTTGGGGGCCAAGGTGCTGGGCAACACCGCGTCCGCCATCCTGCAAGTGCGCAGCCAGCTGAACCGCGACATGATCGACCGCGCGATCGAGCTGCTGCTGCACGCCGGGCGGATCGAGTTCTATGCCGTCGGCCATTACGGCGTGGTGGCACAAGACGCTCAGTTCAAGTTTTTGCGCTTCGGCATGTCCAGCGGCGCCTACACCGACACTCGCTTGCAGTTGCTCGCCGCCAATGTGCTCAAGCCGCG
>JBBQKT010000103.1:0-10440 GCA_038327205.1 Burkholderiales bacterium
CGCACCCAACTCCGCCATCGACTTGTCGCCCAGCCCCATCGGCAACGGAAAGCGCACATGCTCTTCCACGCCGGGCAGGCTGCGCACTGCGGTGGCGCCCAGCTCGCGCAGGCGGGCGATCACCGCCTGCACCAGCACGTCCGGGGCGGAGGCGCCGGCCGTCAGGCCCACACGGGCGCGGCCGGCCAGCCATTCGGGCTGCAGATCGTCGGCAATATCCACCATGTAGGCGGGGGTGCCCAGTCGCTCGGCCAGCTCGTGCAGGCGGTTACTGTTGGAGCTGGTGGCGCTGCCGACAACGATCACCACATCAACCTTGGGCGCCATCACCTTGACGGCGTCCTGGCGGTTTTGGGTGGCGTAGCAGATGTCTTGCTGCTTGGGCTCGCGCACCAGCGGGAACTGCGCCTTGACGGCGGCCAGGATGCCTGCCGCGTCGTCAACGCTGAGCGTGGTCTGGGTCACCACGGCCAGCTTGGCGGGGTTCTTGACGCGGACATGCGCCACATCGGCAATGTCCTCAACCAGATAGATGCCCTCGGTCAACTGGCCCATCGTGCCTTCGACTTCGGGGTGGCCCTTGTGGCCGATCATGATGAATTCATAGCCTTCGCGGTTCAGCTTGGCCACCTCCACATGCACCTTGGTGACCAGTGGGCAGGTGGCGTCAAAGACCTGGAAACCGCGCTCGGCCGCTTCCTGGCGCACGGCCTGGCTGACGCCGTGGGCGCTGAACACGAGCGTTGCGCCGGGTGGCACCTCGGCCAGATCCTCGATAAAGATCGCACCGCGCGACTTCAGGTCGTTGACGACGTAGGTGTTGTGGACGATCTCGTGGCGCACATAGATCGGCGTGCCGAACTTGAGCAGCGCCCGCTCGACGATCTCGATCGCCCGGTCCACCCCGGCGCAAAAGCCGCGCGGTTCGGCCAAGATCACTTCTTGCGGCTCAATCGTCATCAAGCTCATCAGAGCACCCCAATCACATGGACTTCAAAGCTCACCGGCTGGCTGGCCAGCGGATGGTTGAAGTCGAACAAAAACCAGTCTTCGCCTTCCTCGCGCAGCACGCCGGCATAAGCGCCCTGCCCGTCCGGCGTCGGGAACTGGACCACGTCGCCGACGCCGAACACCGCGCCGCTGTCCTTGAACTGGTCGAGCAGGCTTTTCTTCACCCGCTGCAGCATGTCGGGCTTGCGCTCGCCAAAGGCCTCGCCGGGTGCCAGCTCGAACTGGGCGCGCACGCCCTCTTCCAGCCCAATCAGGCGTGCCTCAATGGCGGGAGCCAGCTCGCCGGTGCCCAGAGACAGAGTGGCGGGCTTCTCGGCAAAGGTGTTGATCAGGTCGCGCCCGTCCGGCCCGGCAAGGCGGTAGTGCAGGGTCAGGAAAGAGCCAGCGTGAATGAGGTTCATGGGGAATGTTGGATAGACTGACCTCATTTTAGGGCACCCCTTCATTTGCAACTTCATCATGCCGATGCACGACCTGCCCCCCGATGCCCGCCCGCGCGAAAAGCTGCTGACGCGGGGCCCGCAAGCCCTGGCCGATGTCGAGCTGCTGGCCCTGCTGCTGCGCACGGGCATCGTTGGCAAACCGGTGTTTGCGCTGGCGCAGGAGTTGCTCGACAGCTTCGGCGGACTGCATGGCCTGCTGCATGCGGGGGTGGCGGACCTGGCGCGCATCAAAGGCCTGGGCCCGGCCAAGCGGGCCGAAATCGCAGCGGTGCTGGAGATCGCCCGGCGCTCGATGGCGCAGGCATTGACCGAGCGGCCGATGTTCAGCGCGCCAGAGGACCTCAAGCTCTTCTTGCGGCTGAAGCTGGGCAGCCTGCGCCATGAAGTGTTTGCGGTGCTGTTTTTGGATGCGCAACTGCGCTTGATCGAGTTTCAGGAAATGTTTCAGGGCACCTTGACCCACACCGCCATCTACCCCCGTGAGGTCGTCAAGCGTGCGCTGACTTTGGGCGCCGCTGCCGTGGTGCTGGCGCACAACCACCCGTCCGGTGTGGCCGAACCCTCCAGGGCTGACGAGACGATGACCCAGCACCTGAAGAGCGCGCTGAGCTTGATCGACGTGCGGGTGCTCGATCACCTGGTGGTGGGCGAAGCCCATGTGGTGTCGCTGGCCGAGCGGGGGCTGATGTGAAGCTGCCGGCGAAAGATGCAGTGAAGGCGACGATCTTTCACAGCCTGCAAGACCTGAAGCTCTTGCAACGCGAGCTGGCCCTGGCGCGCCGCCTGGCCGAAGAAGCGCAGGAGCGCGCGGCGGCCGCTGCCCGTCTAGCGGATCAGGAGCGCCGGATTTTTGAGCTGAGCGTGGGTAGCGTGATCGCCATGCCACTCAATATGCGCGTGCTGCACCGCCGCACCCTGCCGGCGCCCGAGCCCCGGCAGCGCGAGGCGGACGAGCGGGCGGTGATGCTGCAGGCCTTGTCGGACGATTTCGATGTCGATTCACTGCTTGAAACCGACGAGAGCCTGTCCTACCGCCGCCCCGAGATCAGTGCCGAGGTGGTGCGCAAACTGCGGCGTGGCCATTGGAGCTTGCAGGCGCAGTTGGACCTGCACGGCCTGCGCCGCGACGAAGCGCGGGAGGCCCTGGGCAGCTTTGTGAACGAGAGCGCGCGGCGCGGTTTGCGCTGCGTGCGCGTGGTGCACGGCAAGGGCAATGGTTCACCCGGCCGCGAGCCGGTGCTGAAGAGCCGGGTGCGGCGCTGGCTGGTGCAAAAACAGGAGGTGCTGGCTTTCGTCCAGGCGCAGGCAGCCGACGGCGGCAGCGGAGCGTTGATGGTGTTGCTGCAACAGGCGGGCTGACCGCCCCAGCCTCGTCATGCCAGCGAAGGCTGGCATCCAGCCGATGCACAGGCCAAGCGCCACGAGGCTGGATTCCAGCCTTCGCTGGAATGACATATTCAACCCAGCAGCTTGGCGGCCAGCGCCTTGATCGCCTGCGCGGCGTCGCAGCCCGGGTAATGTTCCAGCACCAACTGCCGCTTCAGCACCGCTTGCTTGACGGCGGGGTCGCTTTTCACCTCGCCCAACAAATCGAGCTTGAAGGTCTGGCCCGGTGCCATGCCGACAAAACGCTGCAACACCTGCTGCAACTGACCGCAGATCAGCTTGCCCTCGCCGACCCGGTTCGCCTGGTTGACCAAAAGGCCCACATGGCGGCGGTCTTGCTGGGTGGCCAGCACCTTGATGGTGGCGTAGGCATCGGTCAGCGAGGTGGGCTCCGGCGTGGCCACCACCAGCACATCGGTGGCCATCGAGATGGAGAACAACACCACGTCAGAAATGCCGGCACCGGTGTCGAGCAGCACCCAATCGAAACGGGGTTTGACCAGTTCCAGAATATTCAGCAGCTTGTCGCGGATTTCGGGCGTCAGGCGCGAATACTCGACCATGCCCGAGCCGGCCAGTAGCACCGAAAACCCGCCCGGCGCGGGCAAGATCGCCTGCTCCAGCGTCGCCTTGCCGGTGAAGACATCGTGCAGGGTCAGCTTGGGGTGGAGGTTGAGCACCACATCCAGGTTGGCCAGGCCCAGGTCGGCATCCAGCACCAGCACTTTTTGGCCTCGGGCAGCCAGGGCGGCCGCCAGATTGGCGGTGACGAAGGTTTTGCCCACCCCGCCTTTACCGCTGGTGACAGCAAGCGTGCGGGCACCCGGGCGAGCACCGAGATGGGTTGACGGCTTCACGGACGACGTGGCGGTGACGGTCGGCTGATGGGCAGCAGGAGCGGGTGTATTACTCATTCACTTTCCTGTTGCAGTGGCTGTTGTTCTTGATTGATGGCAAACAACATGCCCTTTTCTTCGGCGCTGACCAATGATTCAACCTGTGCTTCCAGACAAGCCCGGTTGCGGCCCTCGGCCTTGGCGCGGTAGAGCTGCCGGTCAGAGCGCTCCATCCACAGCAGCGACGATGAGCGCACCCACTGCGGGGCGAATGCCCCACCCAGACTGACGGTGACGGACAGCACCACGCTGGGCGCCACCTCCACCCGCAGACTGGCCACCTGCTCGCGCACCCGCTCGGCCACCATGGCGCCAAACGCGGTGCCGCATTTGGGCAGCACGATGGCGAATTCTTCGCCGCCGACGCGGGCCGCCGTGTCCATCGGACGCACCACCTTGGCCAGTGCCCCGGCCACGGCCTGAATCACCAGATCGCCAGCCGGGTGGCCATAGCTGTCATTGACGGCCTTGAAATGATCGATGTCCAACATCAGCAGCAGTGCAGATTCACCCGAGCGGGCCACACGGTCGACCTCGCGGGCCAGGGTCATCTCGAAACTGCGCCGATTCACCAGCCCGGTCAGCGCGTCCTTGCTCGACAAATCGCACAGCCCATTGATGACACCTTGCAACCACTCAGGGCTGTGAGGCGCAGCATCCGGCAGCAATGCGCCGGCCTGTTGCAGCAACTGCAAAGCAAGGTCGAGCTGAAGGCTGCGTGGATCAAGCAACAGAGGGGCGGAGCGTATTTCCAAAGCGGGGCCAGGGAGTTCTGCGCCAGTCTAGCAGTGGGCCCAGAGGCTCAAGGGGGCCAAAGTAAGGCCAGTTCCCCGCCCTGTTCGCGCTATGCGAAGCGCACCGAAAGCGTGAAACTGCAGTTCACAAGGCTGTCTCTCTTGCGACGCTGCATTCCTAGACATAAATAGCGAGCTTCACACCATGGCTGTTGCATCGGGCACTTCAGGCGGCGACGTCATCGATCACGAGTTCAGCTTCAGCAAAAGCGACTTTGACCGTGTCCGCGAACTGATTTACAAGCACGCCGGCATCAGTCTGCACGAAGGCAAGAACGCGATGGTTTACAGCCGTTTGTCGCGGCGCCTGCGAGACACCGGCCACAAATCATTCGCCGCCTACTTGCAATGGCTGGAGGCCAGCACCGGCGCGCAGAGCACCCAAGAGTGGCAGGAGTTCGTCAACTGCCTGACGACCAACCTGACCTCGTTCTTTCGCGAAGAACACCATTTTCACGCCCTCACCGACGACCTCAAGCCGCTGGCCGGCAAGACCGTCCGCATCTGGTGCTGTGCCGCATCGACCGGCGAGGAGCCCTACTCGATCGCCATCACCTGCAGCGAATCGCTGGGGTCGAACGCGCAGGTGCAACTGGTCTGCTCCGACATCGACACCAAGGTGCTCGAAACCGCCCGTCGCGGCGTCTACAACGCCGACGCGCGCGGGCTGGATGCGAACCGGCTGCGCAACTTTTTTATGAAGGGCACCGGGGCTAACTCGGGCCATATCCGCGTCAAGCCCGAGTTGCAGCGCTGGATCGAATTTCGCTCGCTCAACCTGATGGACCAACAGTGGCAGTTGGGCGACCCCTTCCACATGGTGTTCTGCCGCAATGTGATGATTTATTTCGACGGCCCGACACAACGCAAGGTGCTCGAACGCATCCACCGTGTCATGCGACCGGGCGGCCTGCTCTATGTGGGCCATTCGGAAAACTTCACCGAATCGAAAGACCTGTTTCGCCTGCGTGGGAAAACGATTTATGAGCGCGTCTAAAGACATGAACCCCGCTGCCGATACCCAACAATGAGCACTTCACCAGCACCCACCGGCGCGATGTACTCCAGCAGCCCGGGCGCCGCCCGCGTCGCTCAGTTGAAAGCGCAGCCTCGCAAGCAGGGCGAAGCCTCGTTCTTCTTTTATGACGCCCACTTCAAGAATGCGGCCGTGAAGATCCTGCCCGGCGAATACTTTGTCGACAACGAAGACATCCTGGTGATGACAACCCTGGGCTCCTGCATCGCTGCCTGCCTGTGGGACCGCACGGCCATGGTTGGCGGCATGAACCATTTCATGTTGCCCGAGGGCGCGGGCGACTCGGGCCGCTACGGCTCGTTTGCGATGGAATTGCTGATCAACGAATTGATGAAGCGCGGCGCGGTGAAGAGCCGGATGGAAGCCAAGATTTTTGGCGGCGGCGCGGTCATTTCGGGCATGAACACGATCAACGTCGGCGAGCGCAATACCAATTTCGTCATCGATTACCTGAAGACCGAACGCATCCCCATCGTCTCGAAAGACGTGATGGACATCTATCCCCGCAAGGTCTGCTTCCTGCCGCACAGCGGCAAGGCCATGGTGAAGCGCCTGGCCTCGGCCAACACCGATGCCCTGCTCCAGCAAGACCGTGCGGCGGCGCAGCGCGTGCAGCCGGTCGCCGCGTCCGGCGGCTCCGTAGACCTTTTTTGAACCTGGAGAAGTCGATGGCCAAGACAACCGTCGTCGTCGTGGACGACTCGGCGCTGGTCCGCAGCATCCTGACCGAGATCATCAACCGCCAGCCGGACATGGTCTGCATCGGTGCTGCCGCCGATCCGCTGCTGGCGCGCGAAATGATCCGCGAGTTGAACCCCGACGTGATCACCCTCGACGTCGAGATGCCGCGCATGGACGGGCTCGACTTTTTGTCGCGCCTGATGCGGCTGCGGCCGATGCCGGTGGTGATGGTGTCCACGCTGACCGAGCGGGGCGCCGAGGTGACGATGAAGGCGCTGGAACTGGGTGCGGTGGACTTCGTGGCCAAGCCCAAGATCGGCGTGGCTGACGGCATCCGCTTGCTGGCCGACGACATCACCGACAAGATTCGCATCGCGGCCAAG
Source organism: Burkholderiales bacterium (assembly GCA_038327205.1). Classification (GTDB taxonomy): domain Bacteria; phylum Pseudomonadota; class Gammaproteobacteria; order Burkholderiales; family Burkholderiaceae_C; genus Paucibacter_A. The sequence continues at coordinate 6,631 of JBBQKT010000103.1, forward strand.
GCACATATTCGCCGCGCGCACCTGCCCACGGCAGTCGTACCCGGCGCAGCGCCGGCCAAGCCCACGACGATCGCCAGCCTGGGCCGCATGTCGACCGAAAAAATCATCTTCATTGGCGCCTCCACCGGCGGCACCGAGGCCACCAAGGACGTGTTGATCAACCTGCCAGCCGACTGCCCGGCTGTGGTCATCACCCAGCACATGCCGCCCGGCTTCACCAAGAGTTATGCGAACCGGCTTGACGGCCTGTGCCGCATCCGCGTCAAGGAAGCCAGCGACGGCGAGCGCATCCTGCCCGGCCACGGCTATATCGCGCCGGGCGGCTTTCATCTGACCGTCGAACGCTCCGGCGCCAACTACATCGCCCGCGTGCAGGACGGCGAGCCGGTGAACCGCCACAAGCCCTCGGTCGAAGCCTTGTTTTTGTCCGCCGCCCGCGTGGTCGGCCCGAACGCGCTGGCCGTCATGCTGACCGGCATGGGCGCCGACGGCGCACGCGCGATGAAGGTGATGAAGGACGCGGGCAGCTACAACTTCGTACAGGACGAGGCCACCTGCGTCGTCTTCGGCATGCCGCGCGAGGCGATTGCCGCCGGGGCGGCCGATGAAGTGCTGCCGCTGGGGCAGATTGCGCCGCGCCTGATTGAGCGCCTGCGCAGCACCTCGGGCATGTCCACCAACCGGGTCTGATCCTGCCGACCTCGGGGGGCTGACACTCCCCATTAACATTCGCCAATGCACTCATTTCCAATCACCGTCAGCACCCTGCTGATCGCAACAGCCGCTCAAGCAGCGACCTCCGCACAAGAGTGCACGTCCGTGACCGAAGACGCACAGCGTCTGGCCTGCTACGACGCCGCACTGCGCAAGCCGGTTGACCCCGTCATGCCTGCCACCACGGCGGCGCCGTCCTTGGTCGTGCCCCCGGTCGAGGCCGAATCGATCCGTCAGCGGCACCTGGGCTCCACCCTCGATGAACGCTGGGAGCTGACCCAGGACACGTCGCTCGGCGCCTTCTTGCCGCGGCCCTACAAGCCGCTTTACATCATGCCGACGGTCACCACCAACCGAGTCAACCGCCAGCCTCAATCATTGACAGAAGACCACAGTGTCAACAGCCCGCTGAACCTCGATAAATTCGAGGCCAAGTTCCAGATCAGCCTGAAAGCCAAGCTGCTTGCCGGCCTGCTCGGCGGCTCCGGCAATCTGTGGATGGGCTACACCCAGTCCTCGCACTGGCAGATCTACAACAACACCCTCTCACGCCCATTCCGCGAAACGAATTACGAGCCCGAGCTGATGCTGGTGTTCGCCACGCCCTACGAGTTTTTGGGCATCAAGGGCCGCATGACCAGCCTGAGCCTGAACCACCAATCCAACGGCCAGCCCCTGCCCCTGTCGCGCAGCTGGAACCGGGTGATTGGCGAGATGGCGTTTGAGAGCGGTGACTGGACTTTTTCGCTGCGGCCATGGTGGCGCCTGAAAGAAACCACGCACCAGGACGACAACCCCGGCATCGAGGATTACATTGGCCGGGGCGAGGCGCTGCTGACACGCAAATGGGGCGAGCATGTGTTCACGCTGCAGGGCCGTCACAGCCTGAAGCGCGGCGACCGGTCGCGCGGCTCACTGCAGATCGACTGGGCCTTCCCGCTGTTTCGCAGCCTGCACGGCTACACCCAGGTGTTTTCCGGCTACGGCGAAAGCCTGCTCGACTACAACTTCAAGCAGACGCGCGTTGGCGTTGGCATCTCGCTGGTCGAGTGGCGTTAGGCCAGGAACAGCGCCTGCAGGTCGTTGAGGAAATCAAAGCCTCGCGCCGTGGGCGCAAGCCGCCGAGGGTCAGCCTCCAGCAAGCCTTGAGCACGGGCTGATTCCAGCGCCTTGGCAATGCTGCTGGGCGGCAGGCCGGTGCGCTCAAGAAAATGCGTCATCGGCACGCCTTCGCGCAGGCGCAGCGCGTTGAGCATGAACTCAAACGGCAGCTCAGCGCGGCTGACTTCGGTCTCGTTCGATACCGCCGCACCCTCAGCCGCCTTGGCCATAAAGGCTGCTGGTTCGCGCCAGCGCACCTGACGCAGCACCCGGTGCGGAAAACTCAGCTTGCTGTGCGCACCCGCGCCGATGCCGAGGTAGTCGCCGAACTGCCAGTAATTGAGGTTGTGGGCACAGCGGTGGCCGGTCTTCGAGTAAGCCGACACCTCGTAGCGGTCCATGCCGCCGCCAGAGACTGCGCCGGTGCGGGCGGTGATCAGGTCCAGCATGTCGCTGGCCAGATCGGCGTCGGGGAGGTGCTCGGGTGGGCGGGTGGCGAACATCGTGTTCGGCTCGATGGTCAGGTGGTAGACCGACAGATGCGGCGGCGCAAAGGCCAGCGCCGTCGTCAGCTCCTGATCGAGTTCTTCCAAGGTCTGGCCGGGCAGCGCGTACATCAGGTCGATGTTGAAGGTGTCGAACGCCGTCGCGGCCTCGGCAATCGCGGCCCGGGCCTGGTTGCTGTTGTGGATGCGGCCCAGCGCCTTCAACTTGTCGTCGTCAAAGCTCTGCACGCCGATGGACAAGCGCGTGACGCCGGCCTCGCGAAAGCCCTTGAAGCGGTCTTTCTCGAAGGTGCCCGGATTGGCTTCGAGCGTGATCTCGCAGCCCGGCTCAAGTGGCAGGCGGGCGCGCAGGTCGGAAATCAACTCGGCGATCTGCGCCGGCGCGAACAGGCTGGGCGTGCCGCCGCCGATGAAGATGCTGACCACCGGCCGGCCCCAGATCAGCGGCAGCGCGGCTTCAAGATCGGCGCGCAGTGCCGCAAGATATTCACGTGCCGTCTCGACCGGCAGCTGCTTGCCGCCCTGCCACTCGTGCGAGTTGAAATCGCAGTAGGGGCATTTCTTCAGACACCAGGGCAGGTGGACGTAGAGGGACAACGGCGGCAGTGCGGGCAGGCTCAGGGTGCCGGGCCGCATCAGCTTGATCACATCAGCCAAGGTGCCAGACCTCACGCATTTGATGGGCCAAAACTGCAGAAGCCAAGGCGCGGTGGCTGATGCTGTTCTTCTCGGCCGCACTCAATTGCCCCACGCTCTTGCCCAGCGACGGGATGAACAGCAGTGGGTCATAGCCAAAACCGCCCTCGCCTTGCAGCGCAGGCAAGACCTGACCCTGCCAACGGCCCATCGCAATCAGCGGCTCGGGGTCGGCAGCACTTTTCACCGCCACCAGGGCACAGACGAAACGGGCGCTGCGATCTGTGATGGCGGCCATTTGTTCCAACAAAACGCGGTTGTTGTCGGCGTCCGATTTGGGTTGACCAAACAGCGTCGCGTAGCGCGCCGACAGCACGCCGGGCGCGCCATTCAGCGCCTCGACGGCCAGGCCAGAGTCATCCGCCAACGCGGGCAGGCCGCTCAAACGGGCGGCATGCCGCGCCTTGGTCAGCGCGTTTTCGACAAAGCTGTCAAACGGCTCCTCGGCCTCGGCAATCCCCAGCGAACCCTGCGTCACCAACTCGACGCCCAGCGGCGCGAACAAGGTCTGCAGCTCGGCCAGCTTCTTGTCGTTGTTGGAAGCAAGAACAAGTTTCATCGTGCCAATGCAGCCTGTTGCGCCACCAGCAATTCGCCGATGCCCTTCTCGGCCAGATCGAGCAAGGCATTCATCTCGACGCGGCTGAAGGCCACGCCCTCGGCCGTGCCTTGCAGTTCGACAAAGCCGCCATCGGCGGTCATCACCACATTCATGTCCGTGTCGCAGGCCGAGTCTTCGGTGTATTCCAGATCGAGCAGGGGCGTGCCGTCCACGATGCCCACCGAGATCGCA